>JADKJR010000016.1 GCA_016720925.1 Betaproteobacteria bacterium
GTTCGAGACCTACGCCAACCAGCGCATTCGCGGCTCCATGCTCGATGTTGCGCAATAACGACTAGCTGCCACGCGGCGTTCGCAGAAACCAGCGCGCCATCGGGGACCGCCATGTCAAGCTCGAACACCGGCTGCGGGGCACGCGCGACGGAGGTGAAATCGCCCGCAGAAATAAATATCTCCAGAACGCTATCAGGAGCTGTTGCAGGACGCCAAGGGATCCCAGTTGTTCTATTTTGATGATTACAACTCCAGCGCGGACGGTGGAGATTACCTCGACCGCCACGTCACCGGGGACGACGCCGCCAGCGATCCGGTTGAGGTGCTGAACGACAAACGCTTCCGCCTCGAACTGGTGAAACACATCGACGAGCTGCCGCCGCGCGAAAAACAATTGATGGGTCTTTACTACGAGCAGGAACTGAATTTCCGCGAAATCGCCGCGATCATGGGTGTGACCGAATCGCGTATTTGCCAGTTGCACACGCAGGCGGTGACACGGCTGCGTTCCAAACTGAAAGGCTGGTGAGTGCGTGCATGTCGCACGCAACTCCCCTTCCCGAGTCGGCGGATCAGGCGGCCACCATGCACCGAATCTCCCTCCTGCGCGGAACAGATTGTCCCGGTTCCGCGATAGACCGTTTACGCACAGTCAGTCGCACCGCGCCTGACAAACTCAAGCACTGGCGCGCTTCGCCGGAAGAAATTGCCCGAAAACGCCCGCCAGCGCTTGAGTTTTCTGTCGTAAAAATAGCGAACCTGACTTCCGCGTTCGCTCACGCGGGCGGGCGATGTCGCAACGCATTTAATCACCCGGCAGGTGAACCAGCGCGAAGCCATCAACGCCAGTCAACCAACGTTCCTCGATCTGATCGTCGTCGATGACTGCATCGACGACATTGATCAGGAAATCGGCGCACTTAAACAAGCCGGCGTGGCCGCGGGCGCGCGCCAGGTAACGGACGAGGCCGCGTTCCGCGCCGCGCTGGGCGAACGGCTGCCGGACGCCATCCTCGCCGATTGGACGCTGCTGCATTTCACGGGCCGTGACGCGCTCGCCATCGCCCGCGAACGTTGTCCCGGGGTACCGTTTATTTTTGTTTCCGCGACCGCGTCGGACACTGTCGCGCTCGAGGCAATACGCCATGGGGCGATCGACTACATTCAGAAAAATCAACTGCGACTGCTCGCCGGAAACGTTGTTGCGCTGCACGTGACGCAGCGCACGAACGCAACGCGGTGGCACGGAAAAATACCGGCAATTGTTCGAGGGTTCGCGCGATGCCATGGTCGTGATAACGCCACCGAGCTGGAATTTCGTCGGCGCCAACATGGCGGCGCTGCAGATGTTCGGATTCGCCAGCAAGACGGACTTCGCGGCGCTGGGGCCATGGGACATTTCGCCCGAACGCCAGCCGGATGGGCGTCTCTCGGCTGACAAAGCGCAGGAAATGATCGCCACCGCGGTGCGCGAAGGCTCGCATTTTTTTGAATGGCAAAGCCGGAGAATGAATGGAGAGAGTTTCACGACCGATATTCTGCTGACACGGATGCTGGTGGACGGGCAAGTATTGCTTCAATGCACGGTGCGCGACATCTCCGAGCGCAAGAACAGCGAAGCCGCCATGGCCCTCGCCTCAAGGCGCACCGCGGCATTGCTGGATTTGCCCCTTGCGGTCGAGCGGATGAGTGAAGTGGAATTCATGCAGCATGGGCTGGAGCAGGCCGAGCAACTTACCGGTAGCCAGATCGCCTTCATCCATTTCGTCAACGACGACCAGCAAACAATCGAACTGGTGACATGGTCGCGTGCAACACTGGAACACTATTGCCATGCGGCCTTCGACAACCACTATCCCATCAGTCAGGCGGGAATCTGGGCGGACGCCTTGCGGCAGCGCATGCCAGTAGTGTTCAACGACTACGCCAACGCCGCTGGCAAGCATGGGCTGCCGGACGGGCATGCGCGCCTCGAACGCCTGATCAGCGTACCGGTGATCGACGGTGGCCTGGTGAGGATGATCGCAGGCGTAGGCAATAAACTCGAGACTTATTCCGATCATGACGTCGAGACGGTTCGGCTGGTCGCCAACACCGTCTGGCGGATTGTGCGGCAACGGCGCGCGGACGCCGCTCTGAAGGCGAGCGAGGCGCGCTATCGGGCGGTGGACCAGTCGGCCAACGACGCCATGGTCACGATCGACATCACCGGGAATATCGTCGGACATAACCCGGCCACGGCGCGGCTCTTCGGCTACGATGAAGCCGGCTTTCCGGACAGGCATTGACCATGCTGCTGCCGGAGCGCTTTCGGCAACATCACCTTGCGGGGGTACAAAGACGGCTGGCCGACGACAGCCCGCCACTCGGTGCAAAATCCGTCGAAGTCATCGGGCGCCGCAAAGACGGTGGCGAATTTCCGCTGGAACTTTCCGTTGCGCGCTAGACTTCAGGCAAGGACCGGTTTTTCACCGGCATCATGCGGGATATTAGCGAGCGCAAACAGGCGCACGAGGAGTTGCGACTGAGCGAACAACGTCTCACACTGGCACTGAAAGCCGCCGACCGGGGCCTCTACGATCTGAACGTGCAAACCGGTGAGGCGATCGTTAGCCCGGAATACGCCAGCATGCTTGGTTACGACCCCGTCAACTTTCATGAAACCAAAACCGCATGGTTTGAGCGCCTGCATCCTGACGATCGAGATCGTGTTATCCGGACTTATCTGGATTACATCGCCGGAAAAATCCCCCGTTTTCGCGTTGAATTTCGCCAACGAACACACTCAGGCGGCTGGAAGTGGATACTTTCCAAAGGCACGCTCGACGGACGCGACGCCACGGGCCAACCCTTGCGCCTGCTGGGGACGCATACTGACATTACCGCACGCAAACAGGCGGAAGAAACAATCCGGAAGTCGACGGGTTTGCTCCAGTCCGTTGTGGACCACGTGCCTGCCCGCATTTTTTGGAAGGATCTCGATTCGCGCTACCTCGGCTGCAATTGCCGCCTTTGCGAAGGATGCCGGACACTCGAAATCAGGCGATTTGATTGGCGAGACAGATTTTGACATGCAGTGGAAAGACCAGGCCGCGCTGTACCGCGCGGACGACAAAGCTGTATTGGAATCGGGCATCCCCAGGCTGGATTACGAAGAGCCGCAAACAACGCCGGATGGCAAGACGATCTGGCTGCGCACTTCCAAGTTACCGCTTCGCGATGAAAACAATCAGGTGGTCGGGCTACTAGGGGTCTATCAGGACATCACCGAAAGCAAACTGGCGGACGCACAGCTCCGCAAGCTCTCATTGGCGGTTGAACAAAGCCCGGATAGCATCGCCATTACCAACGTCAATGCCCAGATCGAATATGTCAACGATGCGTTCTTGCAAGCAACGGGTTACAGCCGCGCGGAAGTGATCGGCAAAAATCCGCGTGTGCTGCATTCTGGCAAGACCCCGCCCGAGACTTACGTTGCCATGTGGGAAGCGCTTTCAAACGGCCGACCATGGAAAGGGATGTTTTACAACCGCAAGAAAGACGGCACCGAATACATCGAGCTCGCCATCATCACGCCATTGCGTCAATCCGATGGATCGATAAGCCACTACGTCGCGGTGAAGGAAGACATCACTGAAAAGAAACGCGATGGCGAAGAACTCGATCGGCATCGTCACCATCTGGAAGACCTGGTCGCGCAGCGAACGACCGACCTGATCACCGCGCGGCAACAGGCCGAAGCGGCGAATCTGGCCAAGAGTGCCTTCCTCGCGAACATGAGCCACGAAATCCGCACGCCGATGAACGCAATCATCGGCTTGACCAATCTCATGCAGCATGAAGCGGCCACCACTGGACAAATAGAGCGGCTGCGCAAAATTGACGGCGCGGGGCGTCATCTGCTGTCGATCATCAACGATATCCTCGATCTGTCGAAAATCGAGGCCGACCGGCTGCAACTGGAAAATACCGATTTCAACCTCTCGACGATCCTCGACAGTGTCGCCTCGCTCATCGGCGAATCGGCACGGGACAAAGGGCTGCATATTGAAATCGACTTCGATGGCGATGCCATTCCACCGTGGCTGAGCGGAGACCCGACAAGGCTGCGACAGGCTCTGCTCAATTACGCCGCGAACGCGGTCAAGTTCACCGAAGCGGGTTCCATCGCTTTTCGCGCCCGGCTGCTGGAAGAACGCAACGAAGAACTGCTACTGCGATTCGAGGTGGCCGATACCGGCATCGGCATCGCGCCCGACAAGATTGGCCGCCTGTTCAACGCCTTTGAACAAGCGGACACCTCGACGACGCGCAAGTATGGCGGTACCGGGCTTGGGCTTGCGATCACGCGGCGCCTGGCAAATCTGATGGGCGGGGAAAGCGGTGCGGATAGCGTGCCCGGCGCGGGCAGCACCTTCTGGTTCACGGCGCGGCTGAAACGCGGCCTCGGCACCATGCCCGCCATAACGCGATCGACAGGCGCGGGCGATGCCGAAACGCAATTGCGCCGCCTGCACGCCGGCGCGAAAATCCTGCTGGCCGAGGACAACGCGATCAACCGCGAAGTCGCGTCGGCAATGCTGACGCGCGCAGGCTTGAACGTGGAGACGGCGAATGACGGACAGGAGGCGCTGACCAAGGCACGCGCCATGGAATTCGACCTGATATTGATGGACATGCAGATGCCCGGCATGGACGGGCTCGAGGCGACCCGCGCCATTCGCTCCCTCGCAGGCTGGAAGACAAAACCGATCCTGGCGATGACCGCCAACGTCTTCGAGGAGGATCACCTCGCCTGCGAAGAGGCGGGCATGAATGACTTTCTCACCAAGCCGGTCGAACCCGGCGTCCTGTACCAAACCATATTGTTATGGCTGTCGAGTGCGTCGGAGAATTCCGCTCAGGTTGGTGCTGGGCCCACTACATCCAATTCACCCAATACAACCAACGCACCCAATACCCGCGCAGCCGCGTCGTCGTCACTGCCGACGCCGCAAAGCCTGCCCGCGCCACTCGCCAATTTCGGCGGGCTAAATACCAGCCGGGTGCTCGCCGCCCTGGACGGGGATGTCGTTGCCTACGTGAGACTGTTACGGCAATTCGCGGCGAGCCATCGCGACGATGCGCAATTCCTGCGCGGCGAGCTGGCGGCGGGCCGGACCGATACGTCCTGGCAACGGCTGCACGCACTGAAAGGGGCCGCTGGAACATTGGGCGCGACTAGCATTCAGGCCACCGCGGCGGCACTTGAGCAGGCATTGCGCAAACATGATTTGCCGCCACCACGACGCGATGCTTTGCTGGCTACCTTGCAGGCAGAGCACGCCGCGCTGGACAAAGTCCTCGCATCTGTCGCCGCGCTTGCGCAACCGGCCACGGCAACGAATACCGGTAGCGAGTTAGCGGCCGACCCCGCTCGCACGCGAATTGTCCTTGAACAACTCGAACCGCTGCTGGCCACCGACGATACCTCGGCCGGCCCACTATTTGAATCGAATCGCGCACTTCTGCTGGCAACGCTGGGCGCGGAGGCCATGCAACTGGGGCGGCAACTGGCGGACTTCGACTATCCGCGTGCGCTCGCCACGCTGCGTGATCTGAAACCACGCACACTGGAAACTCACGAGGCATGAAAATGGACCAACAACCCGACGCGGATCCCACGAGCGCTGGTCGTGCCGACGCCACCATTCTTGTCGTCGACGACGAGCCGGCAAATCTCGGCGTGCTGAACGCGCTGCTTCAGCCCCACTTCCGTGTGCGCGTCGCACGCTCCGGTGCGGACGCACTGCGGGCAGTCGGCACTTCGCCCAAGCCCGACCTGGTCCTGCTGGATGTCATGATGCCGGAGATGGACGGCCACACCGTGCTGACCAAGCTACGCGAATCGCCCGCCACCCGCGAACTGCCGGTCATTTTTGTCACGGCGATGGATGCCCAGGAAGACGAGCGGCACGGTCTTGAACTCGGCGCGGTCGACTACATCACCAAGCCGATCAGTCCGGCCATCGTCCTCGCCCGCGTACGTACGCAGCTCGAACTGAAGGCGGCTCGCGACGGCCTCGCCGACCAGAATGCCGTACTCGAAGTGCTGGTGACGGAGCGAACCCAGGCACTCAATCACGCACTGGACGATGCCCATGAAAAACATGCCGCCCTGCAAAAATCATATTTCGGCACACTCAGGGCAATCAATGCCATCGCCGAGCTACGCGGCCGCACCATCGGCGAACATTCCCGCCGCGTCGCGGATGTATCGCGGCAGTTGGCACGCGACCTGGGCATGAGTGAAGCGGAAATCCAGGATGTCTTCGTCGCGGCGCTGCTGCACGATATTGGCAAGATTGGCTTTTCCGACGAGTTGCTGCGCAAGCCCGTCACTGCCATGAACGCGGAGGAATTGGCGCTTTACCGGAAGCATCCGGCAATGGGCGCGGGAGCGCTCGGCAAGATTGAAGCCCTAGCGGGAATCGCCGCCATCGTCCGTGATCACCACGAACACTTTGACGGCTCCGGCCATCCCGACGGACGCAGTGGCCTCAACATTCCGATGGGCGCGCGCATCGTCGCCGCCGTCAGCGACTATGACGACCTCCGCAGCGGCGCGCTGACCGCCTCGCCGCTATCGAAAAAGGAAAGCCGCCGCTATCTGCTCGAAGGCCGCGGCCATCGCTACGACCCAACCGTCATCGACCAGCTCGAACCACTGCTGGCGTTCGACGCGGAAGACGAAATCGATGAAATCAAAGTCGGCGCCAAACACCTTCAGGTCGGCATGATGCTGTCGCAGGACGTGATGCACCCCGACGGTTTCCTGCTGCTATCAAAGAGCACCGTCCTGGAACGGCTGCTGATCGACCAATTGACGACCGTGCAAAAGGGCTTGGGCGCCATCTTGGAGATCTACGTGCTTCGGAAGCGGGTCGGGCAATGAGCGTCCGCTGAATTTCATCCGGCCATGCCATCACTCCGCACCAATGAACGCAACGTACCTTGCACGCTCTGCCGGCGGCAGCAAGTCCGCCAGACCCGCGTCGAGCGTGGCGACTTTGCCCTTGCGGCGTTTCGCCAGTTCGATCAAATAGGCGTCGGTCACTTGCCGATGCCCCACCAGGGCGTTGCTGGTGAAGCTGGCCAAGTTATTGACTTGCAAATCGTCGGCCCAAAAAACGTGCCCGGCCAACGCGATCATTTCGCCCAAGGCTTTCACGGCGGCGCGCGGACTGACCGCGGTGGAAATGATTTTGGGATTCGATGAAATGCGCACAAACGCCAACTGCGTCAGCGGGCAGGTTGCCCAGGATTGATGTCCCGCCTTTTCAAACCATGCGTGCGCAACGACGTGATGTACGTGGTTCGGCCAGGCGAGCGCAATCAAAACGTTAGCGTCGAGCAAATGGGGCGCCGAAGAAGGCCGTGACGTGCCGGCAGCCGGTTTGGCCATCAGTCTTCATCCTGCTTCACGTCATTTAGCCCAATCATCGCGGCGCCCTTCGACGATTTGAATACCGGAAAACCGCTTTTACGATTCACTGAACGCTGGCTTTGTGCCTGACTTTGCGCTTCCAAGCCTTTATTCGCCAATTCGGAAATGATATCTCCCAGCGCGACCGAACGTGCCGCCGCCAAGCGCTTGGCCGTGCTGAGTAATTGTGGATCGAGATTCAATGTGGTTCGCATGGCATCCTCCTGGCTACGCATCAGCGCATCATAACATCATGGCATTGCAGATGGCAGGGGGCCACTGATTCATCTACGTCCCGAATGCTCTTTGATAAGCGCAGCGTACCCAGTCCTGAGCCCGTCGAAGGATCAGGGCGAACGGAAATGAGGCTAATATGAGCCTTCCCAAAGCAAAAACCCTAGCACTGGTGAGGCTTTCAAGGCGTTTATGCCTCGGAAACCGCACCAGTGCTAGGGTTTATGCGTTTGCCGCAACCCTCAGGCGCGACCGATGATCCCCGGCGACGGCATCTGCGCGGCGGCGAAACCTTCCGGAAAATAGACGGCATCGCGCCGTGCGTCCGGGCGGACGACATTGAGACGATCGTTGACGCTGCGCAGTTTGATCTGGACGAGACGGCTGGCAAGCTGGTTAAGCTGGCGGGCGTGTTCCGCGTGGTCTGTGAGCTGGTCAAAGGCCTTACTGATGCGAATCGACGACGTACGCGCGAGCCATGATTCGGCGGATTTCAGTTGCGGGTTTTTTGAGGTCTGGCGGGCAACGGCGTTGACGGCATCACGCGTGGCGAAGATGCGGCCCAGCAGGTGTTGTTTGCGGCTGGCGCAATCGCGCACCGTGTCGGCGCGGCCGATGGCGAGCGCATCCAGTTCTTCTTCGAGCAAGCCGATAAATTGTGCCAGCTCGCTGGTCTCGCGATGGAGCAGATCCTCGATCGCGTTTTCGATATCCGGTGGCAGTGTCGCGTTCATGGCGCGTGCTAACGCTTCCCGCGCAATAGCGCTTCGAGATTGCTGGAGATCACCTTGTTGGCGACGACCTCCGCGTCCACCTTGAACGATCCCTCCGCGATCAGCGCCTTGACTTCTTCAACGCGCTTGGCATCGAATGCCCCGTCGCTGGTTGTGTCAACGCCCAATGTGGAAAGGCCGCCCGACAACGTGACCGTGGCCGAGGTTTCACCCTTCAATGGCTGCGCTGGTGTCGCGATGGCTTTGGCCTTGTCGGCTTCAGTCGATGCGGCGCCGCCCGGGGGCGTCCCGCTACGGAAGAGTTCCAAAGGATTGCCGATTTTCACGATTTTTCTCCGCTCAGTTAAACCCTTGATTGCCTTGTCGTCGACTTTTGCTGGGCTGCCCGGCGAGGGAAACCTTAAGTCTTACCCTCATTTTCGACACTTCAAACCAGAACTTTAGGGTTTTCCACTAATAGCGCAATTCTACAACCCGGCCCATTCGGGCGGTACCCGAAACAATTCTGCCGGTTTCGGTCTTGACACGAATGCTTTGGCCATCCAGGGCATGCGCAAGCGCTTCGCCATCGGCGGAAATGGTGAAGCCATCGCCTCTTGCCAACAGCTTGACCTGATCCCCCTGTGAAATCGCCGATGCCGCGCGGAAATGCTCCAGGCGCAATATCTGGCCGGGAAACAATGCGCGCGCCAATACGCGGCCTTCGACTTGTTTTAAATCCGAAACAGGCGTGCCAGGCTCACGCGACAGCTCGCTTTCAAGCAATTCGACATCGTTATCGGCAGGCGTGGACCCAAACATGAGGGATTTCCTTGCCGTCAGGGCAGCGCCAAACACTTTTACCGTGACCGGCAGGAATACCGTCCACGTGGCGCCTTCCCGGCAACGCATGCCGACATTGATCCGGCCCCAGGCACGGGTGCCTGCCGGCAGGAACGGCTCGATCTTGTTGCAGGGTGCCAGTGCCAGGCGTGGGTCTAGCTGGCCAACGGTGATTTCCGCGCGGCCGTGAATACCGGCTGTCTCGCGTTCCAGCAGCATTTGTACGCTGCTTTCCGGCGGCATTTGCGCAACGACCGCCGTTGACGCGTTTGCCGCCGTTGCCCCCGTTGCAAAGACGGCAAAGATGAACAGCCCGCCCGACAGCAAGGCCATCGCAACCATCCGCGCCTGTATTCGTCGTGCGGTAAAGGTTAAGGCCGTTGATATGGATGTGTTCATTGCATTCATTGTGGATTGCTCCGGCCGCGTCGCATTGTTGATGTGGGCAAATGTTACGCGCGCACGCAAGCGGCAAACAGCCGGAATAGGCCGGACATTACCGGTCTTTTCGGCCGTTCGATTTGCCATGCGGTTCGGATAATGAATCCCATACATAGGGTATTTCCGGCTTGCATCACAGGTAATCAGGTCATTGGCATGCGAGCGGGAATGCCGAATACACGTGCAGGCAACGTACCGAACAGGAGATGGCCATGCTGAATCAGTTGGGCGACACCTTGACCTACCACGGCGATGCGCTGAAACTGCGCGCCGAACGCCAGCGGGTACTTGCCGCCAACATCGCCAACGCCGATACACCCAACTACAAGGCAATGGACTTCGATTTCAAGTCCGCCTTGCAGAATGCCACCACCGGGTTCGGCAGTCCCACAAGCGCCGCCGCCGGCGTGTTCAAGACTGACGCGCGCCATCTTTCCACGTCCACCTTGTCACTTCCCGGCGTCAACATGCAGTACCGCACACCCAACCAACTGTCGATCGACGGCAACAGCGTCGAGATGGATACCGAGCGCGCCAGCTTCGCCGACAACGCCGTGCGCTACGAAGCCTCGTTGCGATTCCTGAACGGGCAAATCAAAACGCTGTCGCTGGCCATCCAGGGTCAATAGGCAATCCGTCACGCGTAACAACAAGGAGACCGCCACATGTCGCTATTCAAGGTTTTCAATATCGCCGGCTCTGGCGTTCAGGCCCAGAGTCAGCGGCTCAACGTGGTGGCCTCGAACCTCGCCAACGCTGAAAGCGTGGCCGGACCCGATGGCCAGCCGTACAAGGCACGTCATGTGGTGTTTCAGGCGCAAGCCGTCGGCACGCAGCCGGCCGACAAGCAAACGCCCGGCGTGCGCGTGAGCCAGATCATCGAAGACGATGCCCCGCTGCGCAAGATTTACGACCCGAAGCACCCGCTCGCCGATGAGCAAGGCTACATCTCGATGCCGAATGTGAATCCGGTCGACGAGATGGTCAACATGATGTCCGCGGCACGTTCATATCAAAGCAACATTGAAGTCATGAATACGGCAAAAACGTTGCTGCAGAAAACCCTGCAGCTCGGCAACTAGGGAGCCATCGAATGACCATCGCCATCAACCCAGCCATCAACGCCGCGACAACATCCACCTCCACGTTTGGTGCCGCCACCAGCAATACCATCGGCAAGGACGAGACCGAGGACCGGTTCCTGAAACTGCTCATTGCCCAGATGAAAAATCAGGACCCGCTCAATCCGCTCGACAATGCGCAGGTCACCAGTCAGATGGCGCAGATCAATACCGTGCAGGGCATCTCGCAGCTCAACGCATCGATGCTGTCCATGCTGACTCAATTCCAGGACGCACAGGCAATCACCCTGCCCGGCCGCCAGGTGCTGGTGGAAGGCAACTCGCTGGCACTTGCCAAGTCCGGCGACTTACTATCGGCGAAAGGCGGATTCGATCTGTCGCAGGATGCCGAGCGCGTGACCGTTGACATCAAGGACGACAAAGGCGCCGTGATCACGCAACTCAATCTGGGTCCGCAGACCGCGGGCGCGGGAACATTCAACTGGAGCGGCGCGCTCGAAAAGAGCATGGCCGCCGCGGGCAAGTACACCTTCGACGTCAAAGCTTACAACGGCACGGCGGCGATCCCCGTCACCACATTGATGGCGGCACGCGTCGAAGGCACCGCCAATACACCGCAAGGCGTACGTCTCACACTTGAAGGCCTCGGAAGCCGCTACTACAGCGACATTCGCATGGTTATCTAATTTCAATCACCGGACAAGAAAAGGAAACATCATGGGTTTTCAACAAGGTTTGAGCGGATTGAGCGGCGCCGCACGCAATCTCGAAGTAATCGGCAACAATGTCGCCAACGCCAGCACGGTGGGCTTCAAATCGTCGCGCGCCCAGTTTGCCGACGTCTATGCCAATACTCTCGCGGGAAGCACGATCGGCTCGATCGGCATCGGCACAAGGGTGTCGGGCGTTGCGCAGATGTTCACGCAGGGCAACGTCACCACCACCAACAATCCGCTGGATGTTGCAATAAATGGCGAAGGCTTCTATCGCCTTTCCACCAACGGCACCATTTCCTATTCGCGCAATGGCCAGTTCCAACTCGACAACAACGGCTACATTGTCAGCAATGGCGGCGCGCGACTTACCGGCTTTGCGGCGGACGCCGCCGGCAACATCACCACCGGCACGCCGGTTGACCTGCGCATTTCCAGGACAGACTTGCCGCCGCTCCCCACCAGCACGGCGACGGCCGGCCTGAACCTCGATTCGCGCAAGACCGCGCTAACGGCCGCTGGTTTCAACCTGGCGAACGCTGCAACCTATCACGGCGCCACCTCGCTCTCGACCTACGACAGTCTCGGCAACGCGCATACGCTGTCGCTGTACTTCGTGAAGACGGCCGCCAACACCTACAGCGTATTTGCTGCCAATGACGGCGTGCAGGTCGGTGCGGCGGCGGTGGGCTCGCTCGTATTCCAATCGGATGGCTCGCTCGATACCACCGCTACCACGCTACCGTTCAACCTCAGCGTGCCACTGCCGGCCACCAGCGGCGCCACCACCACGATGACGATCGCGCTGGATTTCACCGGCACCACCCAGTTCGGTACGGCGGTTGGCGTGAATGAGCTGAACCAAAACGGCTATACCGCCGGCAAGCTGGGCGGATTCGGCATCGGTGCCGACGGGGTCATCGTCGGACGCTACTCCAACGGCCAGACGCTTGCCCAGGGACAGATTGCACTTACTTCTTTCAGCAATTCACAGGGACTTGCTCCGCTGGGCAACAACCAGTGGGCCGAGACATCGGCCAGCGGCCTGCCGCTGGTCGGCGCACCGGGCGCGGGCGTGCTTGGCGCACTGCAGGCCGGCGCGGTGGAAGAAGCCAACGTCGACTTGACGCAGGAGCTGGTCAACATGATCACCGCGCAACGCATCTACCAGGCCAATGCGCAGACGATCAAGACCGAGGATTCCCTGATGCAGACGATCGTCAATCTGCGTTGATGAATCTCTGCTTGAATCTCTCCCTGAAAACTTTCCTGCCAACCTGATCGCTCAAAATGGACCGTCTTGCCTACCTCGCTTCCGCCGGCGCCAAGCAGTTGCTGCACCGGCAGGAAACCATCGCCCACAATCTGGCCAACGCCAACACGCCCGGATTCCGCGCCGATCTGGATGCATTTCGCGCGGTGCCGGTGCAAGGCCAGGGGCCGGGTACACGCGTCTTCGTCGCCGAGTCAACGCCCGGCTTTGACAGCACGCCCGGCACACTGCAGGCGACCGGTCGCAATCTGGATGTCGCCATCGAAGGTGAAGGCTTTCTGGTGGTGGAAGCGCGCGATGGCGGCGAGGCGTATACGCGCGCCGGCTCGCTCGACGTCGGCGCCGACAGCACGCTGCGCACCCGTTCCGGCCTGGTGGTGCAAGGTGATGGCGGGCCGATCACCATTCCCGAAAATTCCCGCGTCACAATTGGCCGCGATGGAACCGTCAGCGCGACAGCCGGCGGCGATAACAAAAGTGTCAACGTCGTGGGCCGCATCAAGCTGGTCAATCCGCCCGCGGCAAGTCTGGTCAAGGGTGGTGACGGATTGCTGCGCGCCATCGATGGCAACCCGGCGGCGACGGATAACAACGTCAAGCTGGTCGATAGCACGCTAGAAGGCAGCAACGTCAATCCCATTGACGCACTGGTCGGCATGATCGCCGTCGCCCGCCAGTTCGAAACGCAGATGCGCCTGATGAGCACCGCCGAACAAAATGGGCGCGACGCCAACAAGTTGCTCTCGGCCAACGGCTGATACAAAACATGGCACCGATGAAAGGGCAAACATGATTCGCTCACTGTGGATTTCCAAAACCGGGATGGACGCGCAGCAAACATCGATGGACGTCATCTCGAACAACCTCGCCAACGTCTCGACCAGTGGCTTCAAACGTTCGCGCGCGGTATTCGAGGACCTGCTGTATCAGACCATTCGCCAGCCGGGCGCGGCAACCTCGCAACAAACCCAATTGCCGACCGGCTTGCAGATCGGGACCGGCGTCCGGCCGGTCGCGACCGCGCGTGTTTTTACCCAGGGCAACCTGCAACAGACCGGTAACAATCTCGACGTCGCCATCAACGGCCAGGGTTTTCTGCAAGTACAAATGCCTGACGGCACCACCGGCTACACGCGCGATGGCAGTTTGCGCATGGATCAGCAAGGCCAGGTAGTCACGTCTAACGGCTTTCCGGTGTTGCCCGCCATCACCATTCCACCCGGCACACAAACCGTCACCATCGGTCAGGATGGCACGATTTCCGTCTCGGTCGCGGGCACGGCGGCGCCGACCCAGGTCGGCTCGCTGCAACTGGTGAACTTCGTCAACCCCGCGGGCATGCAAGCCATCGGCCAGAACCTCTACACCGAAACCGCCGCGTCCGGCACGCCGAGTGCCGGCACGCCGGGTACCAATGGCCTTGGATTGCTGAACCAGGGCTATGTCGAGACCTCGAACGTGAACGTCGTCGAAGAACTGGTGTCGATGATTCAAACGCAACGCGCCTACGAAATCAATTCGAAAGCAATCCAGACGTCGGACCAGATGTTGCAGAAACTTTCCCAACTCTAACCGGCAGACGGTGATGCAAATGGATATCGTTGAATCGCTGGCCCGCTCACATGAGCACCTGTCGCGCGCGCATCGTCATGATGTCTTGCGCGAACTTGCACGCATCGCCGGCTTCGTTCTTGTTCTGCTGTTGATGGCCGTATTTGCCGGGTGCTCGCACATCGAACCGCGCGTCAAAATCGTCGAGCCGACATCGGCAAGGCCGGCGCCCGCGGTCTCCACGCCGGCCAACAACGGCGCCATCTTCCAGGCGGCCGGACATCGCCCGCTGTTCGAGGATCCGCGGGCACGGCTCCGTGGCGACATCATCACCATTGCCATCAATGAAAAGAACAGCGCGTCACGCACATCCTCGTCGAACGCCTCGAAGACCAACGATGTCAAAGCCTCCGTGCCCGCCGTGGCGGGACTGCCGGGAAAATTCCTGCAAGGCGCCAACCTGCAAGCGAGTTCCTCGAACGAATTTGCCGGCAAGGGTGACACCGCCAACGGCAACTCATTTGCCGGCACCATTACCGTCACTGTGGTCGATGTGCTGCCCAACGGCAACCTGCAGGTAGCCGGCGAAAAGCAGATCGGCATCAACCACAATCTCGAGTTCATCCGCTTCTCCGGCGTGATCAACCCGGTCACGCTGCAGGCCGGCAATATGGTCGAGTCCACCAAGGTGGCCGACGCGCGACTGGAATACACCGGCAAAGGCTATATCGACGAAGCACAGCGCATGGGCTGGCTGTCGCGCTTCTTCCTCACATTCTTGCCGTTCTGACGGGGTCCCCCATGAAAGAACTTACCTTGCAACGCCTGTTCTTCTTCACCCTGCTGATCGCCTCATTCTGGTGTGGCTCTCTTCAGTCCGCGCGCGCCGAACGCATCAAGGATCTGGCGAACATACAAGGCGTGCGCACCAACCAGTTGATGGGTTATGGACTGGTCGTCGGCCTCGATGGCAGCGGCGATCAAACCACACAGACGCCGTTTACCGTACAAAGCCTGACCAACATGCTTTCGCAACTTGGCGTGCAACTGCCGCCGGGTACCAACCTGCAACTGAAAAATGTCGCGGCCGTGATGGTCACCGCCTCCCTGCCCGCCTTCGCCAAGCCGGGCCAGTCGCTTGATGTGACGGTTTCCTCGCTGGGCAATGCCAAGAGCCTGCGCGGCGGGACACTGCTCTTCACGCCCCTCAAGGGCGCGGACGGGCAGATTTACGCGATGGCGCAGGGCAATGTGATCGTCGGCGGCGCCGGCGCATCGGCCGGAAAAAGCAGCGTGCAGGTCAATCATTTGAGTGCCGGCCGCGTGCCGGCCGGCGCCACGGTTGAGCGCGCGGTAAATTCCCCGTTCGCGCAAAGCGAGCTCATTACACTTGAATTGCAGACCACCGACTTCTCCACTGCCCAGCGGGTGACGGACGCCATCAATGCGGCATTGGGATCAGTGGTCGCGCATGCGATCGATGGCCGCGTGGTGCAAGTAACCGCACCGGCTGCATCGCAGGATCGCGTCGCGTTCATGGCACGACTCGAGAGCATCGATGTGGAACGGGTGATTCCGTCGGCCAAGGTCATCATCAATGCCCGCACCGGCTCGGTGGTGATGAACCAGATGGTGATGCTGGAACGCTGTGCCGTGGCGCACGGCAACCTGTCGATTTCCATTAACTCCACGCCGGTGATCAGCCAGCCCGCGCCGCTCAGCCAGGGGCAAACCGTGGTGTCGGAAAAAGTCGATATCCAGATGAAGCAGGAAGGCAGCAACCTGATGATGATGGAGGGCGGCGCCAAACTGTCCGATGTCGTCAAGGCGCTGAACGCACTCGGCGCGAATCCGCAAGACCTGGTGGCGATTTTGCAGGCAATGAAGGCGTCGGGTTCGTTACGCGCCGAGCTCGAGGTAATCTGATGAGCCTGCCGATCAATCAGATGGCGCTCGATTCCCGCGGGCTCGACAGCCTCAAGCGCACCGCACACGAATCGCCAGACAAGGCGCTGAAAACCGCTGCCACGCAATTCGAAGCGCTGTTCATGAACATGCTTCTGAAGAACATGCGCGACTCGCTTCCCAAGGATGGGCTGATGTCGTCGAGCGCGGGCGACACCTACACCACCATGCTCGATCAGCAACTGTCGCAAAACCTCGCCAGCAAAGGCACCGGACTCGCGGACATGCTGGTGAAGCAACTCAGCCGGAATGTGAAGCCGGCGGCGGGCGCCCATGCGAGTACCGTTTCCGCTTCCGCCCTGGCTTCGCGATCCTCCGCGGCGCGGGTCACCCCCAAAACGACATCGGCATCGGCATCCGCCCCCGCGATTCGACCAAATTCACCACAGGCAATTCAGGTCATGCGCCAGGCTACGGCGGCCACACCCGCGACAGCCACCGCCGCCGCGATGGAAACTGTAAAACCCGCCACGGTCAATTCAACCGAACGCAAACGCGATTTTGTCGTACGCATGTCACAGCATGCGAAAGAAGCGGAACTGAAGACGGGCGTCCCGGCCAAATTCATGATCGGCCAGGCAGCGCTGGAATCCGGCTGGGGCAAGCGCGAAATCAAGGATGGCAGCGGACAATCCGCGTTCAATGTATTTGGCATCAAGGCGACCGGCAACTGGAGCGGGCCGACAGTCGATGTATCCACGACCGAATTCGTCAACGGCGTAGGCAGGAAGGTCGTCGAAAAATTCCGCGCCTACGCCTCCTACGCCGAGGGTTTTGCCGACTACGCAAAGCTCATCGCCGACAATCCGCGCTATGCCAACGTGGTCAGGACCGCGCGCCAGGGTATCGAATTTTTCGCACAAGGTCTGCAACGCGCCGGCTATGCGACCGACCCGGCCTACGCCACCAAGCTGACAAGGGTCATCAATGACGCGGTGCAAATCGACCGGCAAGCCTAAAGTATTCGCCGTTTCTGCCGATTAACTGCCGAATACGACAAAAAGTTATAGCGAACCCGACAGGAACCCGACATGGCAAGTGGAATCTTGAATATTGGCGCCAGCGGCCTGACCGCGGCCTACGCAGCGTTGCAGACCACCGGCCACAATATTGCCAATGTATCCACGCCCGGCTACAAACGCCAGCAAACCAATCAGACATCGACTTTCGGCGCGGGATACATTGGCAACGGTGTCAGCGTCACGAACGTATCGAGGGTCTACAGCGAACTCGCCAGCAGCGAAGCCAATCGCGCCGAGGCGCGTGCCAGCGAGGCTGGCGCACAGGCCGCCTACATTGGCCGGCTCGACAGGCTGCTGGGCGATTCCACGAGCGGTGTCGGTGCGGCGGTCGACAGCTTCTTCAACAGCTTGCAGGCCCTTTCCGCCCAACCGTCGTCCACGGCGCAGCGCACGGCCTTCCTCGACGAGACACGCAATCTGGCGGCAAGATTTTCGGAGGCCATCGACGGGATCAATATTCTCAAGGATACCGCGGCCCGGGACCTGTCGCTGTCACTGAACAATATCAACGAAATGGGCCGCCAGGTGGCCTCGCTGAACTCGGCGATCTCGCTGGCCCTCGCATCCGGCATGTCGCCAAACGATCTGATGGATCAGCGCGATAACCTGATCCGCAATATCGCCGGCGAAATTGGCGTGACCACCATTGAACAAAGCGACGGTTCGGTCAACCTGCTGGTGGGCAACGGACAGCCGCTGGTGGTGGGAGATCGCGTGAGTAAATTGGTGATTGGCGCGGACCCCGCCGATCCGGACAAAGTCGCGCTGATCCTTCAGGGTCCTGCCGGCAACGTAATGGTGGGTAGCGACGGCAGCGCGATGGGCGGCAAGGTCGCGGCCATGATGAACATACACAATCGGGACCTGGCGGGCGCCGAAGCCGAACTGGGCCGCCTGGCGATCGCCATTGCCACGCCCCTGAATCAGCAGCATCAGCGCGGTCTCGACCTGAATGGCAATAGTGGCGGTGACCTGTTCACGCTTCCGGCCGCGGTCAGTTACCCGCTGTCCACCAATACGGGCAACGCGGCGGTGAATATTTCCATCGCTGACGCCTCGCAACTCAAGGCGAGCGACTACCGTCTCGATTTTGACGGCGCCAACTATCAACTCACGCGATTAAGCGACAGCACGCAACAATCCTTTGCCGCCATGCCCGCGACCGTGGACGGGTTCGGCATCAGCATCGCTTCCGGCGCGATGGCGGCCGGCGACAGCTTCACGTTAAAGCCGGTCTCGACACGCGCAGGCGGCATCGCCGCCGCCTTCATGGATCCGCAGCGGGTAGCACTGGCGCTGCCGGTTGCCGCCAATGCCACGCTTGGCAATGCCGGCAACATCGCCGTACAGGGCCTCAGCCTCGATGCAACGCCGAACGCCAATCTCACACAACCCGTCACGCTGACGTTTACCGGGCCGAATACCTTTGATGTCGCCGGCGTTGGCACCGGCAACCAGACCGCGCAAACCTACACGGCCGGGACGCCAATCAGCTTCAACGGCTGGACACTTGACTTTTCCGGCACACCGCGTGCCGGCGACACGGTGACCATCCGTCCCAATACCAATCCGGCGGGTGACAACCGCAATGGCCTGAACCTGGCCGCGTTTGAATCCGGCGGCATCGTCGATGGACGAACTCCGGCGCAGAGCTTCGCCGCCACACTGGCCAACGTAGGCAGCCAGGCGCGTGCAGCCAATCTCGATGCACGCATCCAGGGTGCGGTACGCGATGACGCGGTGGCAGCCGAGCAAAGTTTCTCCGGCGTAAATCTCGACGAAGAAGCCGCCCGGCTGATGCAGTACCAGCAGGCGTATCAGGCAGCCGCCAAGGTGATTGCCACCGCGCAAACGGTATTCGATGCCCTGCTCAGCCTCGGGCGATAGAAAGGTCTCACATGCGCATCTCCACGTCACAGATGTATCAGAACGCTGCATCGACCATCACCACCAAACAGTCGGACCTTGCGCGTATCCAGAATCAGCTCTCCTCCGGCAAACGCATCGCCAGCCTGGCGGACGATCCGGCAGGCGCCGCGAGCGCGGCGGTCCTGCGTTCGGAGCTTGCGGCCAACGGACAGTTCGATCAGAACCGGCAGATCGCGCAGCAGCGTCTGTCCTATGCGGAGAATACGCTCGGCGCCATCGGCGAAAATTTGCAGTCCGCGCGTGAATTGCTGGTCAGCGCCGGCAACGGAGCCTATTCCGACAGCGACCGGAAAATCATTGCCGGCCAATTGCGGGAAGGCCTGGCGACGCTCATCGGACTTGCCAATTCAGCCGATGGACAGGGCAGCTATCTGTTTGGCGGATTCCGGGAAGACACGCCACCGTTTGTCGAGACCGCCGCCACGGTCAGCTACGTCGCTGACGACGGCACACGAATGATCAATGTCTCGCGCAACCGCTCCATTGGGACCGGGTTCAATGGCGCGGACATATTCATGCGCATTCCGAACGGCAATGGTGTGTTTGTCAATTCCGCCAATGCCGGCAACAGCGGTACCGGGACCATCGACGGCGGTCGTGTCACCAATGCGGCGTCGCTGACCGGGAACGACTATGAAATCCGCTTCCAGTCCGGCGCCAGTGGCACCACCTACGATATCTGGGACACGACGAACAACGCTGCCGTCAGCGTCGGCACGCCCTACACCGCACCAGCCTCGATTGCCTTGCCCGGCATGAGCGTCAATATCAATGGCACCCCGGCAAACGGCGACAAGTTCGCCGTGGTGCCAAGCGGCAACCAGGATATTTTCACCACCCTTCGCAATGCGATAACTCTGCTTGATATACCCGCCAACGGCAACAGCACCAAGATCAGCAATGGCCTGAGCACGGCGCTGACCAATATGGATCAGGCGCTCGCGCATATGTCGGATGCGCGCGGCGGTGCCGGCGCGCGCCTCAATGAACTGGATCAGCTCGGCAATATGGGCGCGGTGCGCGACGTCGACCTGAAAAGTACGCTGTCGTCCGTTGAAGACATCGACTACGCCAAGACAATCAGCGACCTCACGGTGGCGCAATCCGGATTGGATGCCGCGTTGGCAAGCTATGCTCGCATCATGAAGTCCTCGCTGTTCGACTATTTGCGCTGATCCCGAATACGGCTCCGAACCTAAAGGCGAGCGGGCATGAGGTCGCCAATAAATTTACCAAACACAAGTACTGGTGCGGCGTTTCGGCCACAAATGGCTGAAACGCCGCACCAGTACTTGTGTTTTCTGTATTGGCGATCGCTACTGGCCCCGGTGTGTACAGAACACACTATGGGACCCGCCAAAGCACACACCGAGGGACACACCAAGCCATCGCACAACCCGGCAAATCCAATCACACGGCGTATTCAAGATGTCGCCCTTTCTGCCGATATTAGAACGTGCGGCAGTGACATATGCGCGCATCGGAATCGGCGGGGCAACCCGCTTGCGATTGCTGACTATTGAACCCGGATGGAAAAATGAATCAAGTTGAAATCCGCCCGAAGGTACTGACCATCGACGACGACGATGGTGGCCGTCTGATGACGGTGCTGAATCTCGAGGAGCGCGGCTTTGCCGTGACCGAAGCAGATTGTGGCGAGCAAGGCATCGCCGCCGTGCAGACCGAACGGCCCGACGTGATCCTGCTCGATGCGATGATGCCGGGAATGGATGGCTTCGAGGTCTGCCGGAGAATTCGCGCGCTGCCCGGCGCCGAACATTTGCCGATCCTGATGCTGACCGGCCTTGACGATGACAATTCCATCTCGCGCGCCTATGACGCCGGCGCGACGGATTTTTTTGTCAAATCCGATCACTGGACGCTGCTGGTGCAACGCATCCGCTATTTGCACCGCGCCAGCCGCATGCGCGACGAACTCGCCGAAAGCCGCAACAAGGAAGCGTGGACACAACGCATCGCGCGCCTCGGTTACTGGGAGTGGGATGTGGCGCGTCGCAGCTTCCTCGCCTCCGAGGAATGCTTTCGCCTGATGGGCAGCCCGAACGCACTTTCATCCCATCCGATCTCGATGTCGGTGTGCGACATTGCAAAACTGTTCCAGTACGTGCAGGCCGATGAACGGCTGCGCGTGGAGGGGATCGTTGCGCGCATCCTGGGTGAAAGTGGATCCACCCAATTTGAATGCCACCTCGTGGGGATGGACGACGCCATTCGCGCCGTGCGCCTCGAAATCGAAGTCGAACGCAGCAACGATGGCGCCATGTCGCGCGTCTACGGCGTGATTCAGGACATTTCCGAACGCAAGCGCAACGAAGACCAGATCCGCGTGCTCGCCAATTACGACAGTCTTACCGGCCTGTCGAATCGCCGCCAGTTCCACGAACAACTGGTGTCAACGATCGAACGTGCGCGGCCGGATCGTTCGCCAGTGGTGCTGCTGTTCCTGGACCTTAACCGCCTGAAACATATCAATGACACGCTCGGTTACGCCGCCGGCGATCATCTGCTGACCGAGATCGCATTGCGCCTCAACCAATCCGTCCGCGATCGCGGCCTGAAAGGCTCCTCCACGGATCTGGTGGCGCGTCTCGCCGGTGACCAGTTCGCGATCATGCTGACCGGGCTCTCCGGCGCCGGCGAAGCAGAAGCTGTCGCCCGCCATGTTCAGAGTGCCCTCTGCAAACCCATTCCCGTCGGCGACCACGAGTGCGTGACCAGCGCCTCAATCGGCATCGCCGCGTACCCGCGTGACGGCGATGATGCCGATACCTTGATGCGCTACGCTGATATTGCCATGAACACGGCCAAGACAAATGGCGTCAATACGCTGCAGGTTTACCGGCCGGGATTAAATGCAACATCCAAGGAAAGGCTATTGCTCGAACAAGCCCTGCACAAGGCGCTCGACCGCAATGAACTCGTCATGTACTACCAGCCCCAAATCGATACCCGTCTGGGCAAGATCATCGGCGCGGAAGCACTGATGCGCTGGCAATGCGACGGCCGCCTCGTACCGCCCGGTGAATTCATCAGCATCGCCGAGGAGATCGGGCTGATCGTTTCATTTGGAGAATGGGCGCTCAATAATGTCATGGGCCGCAATCGTGCCTGGATCGATTCCGGCTTCGAGCCGATGCCGATTGCGGTAAACATCCCGGGCGGCCAATTCGAATGCGCCAATTTTGTCGATCTGGTTCAGGAAATTCTCACGCGTCAGCGAATTGCGCCGGAATACCTGGAACTGGAAATCACCGAGACCTCGGTGATGCGCAATCTGGCCACGACGCTGCCCGTACTGGATGCATTGACCGCCTTGGGCATACGCCTGTCGGTGGACGATTTCGGGACCGGCTATTCCTCGCTTTCCTACCTGCGCCGCCTGCCGATCGATACCCTGAAGATCGACGCCTCCTTTGTCCGTGATTTGCAAAAAGGCTCTGACAGCGAAGCCATCGTGGCGGCCATCATCGCCATGGCGAAGAGCCTTGACCTTCGCGTCATCGCCGAAGGTGTCGAGACCCACGAACAGATGTGCCTGTTGCACGCCTACGGCTGCCACATCATGCAGGGCTATTATTTTTCAAGGCCGGTTCCTGCCGCCGATTTCGCGCGATTCCGCCTGGAGTATGGCGACCAGAAAGTGCTGCCGAAAGCGAACACACCCGGCAGCAGAAAAAATATCAGCCCGCTGCATGCTGCCTTTGGCGGCACGCACTGAAACGCGCCATCATGCGCAGCTTGCCCGCACGACTTGCCGGATGGTGTTTCGGCATGCATCCCTGTACCCACCAATGAAACACTAGCCGGCACGACCGCAAAAATCATGGACACGCTTACCCGCAATACCAGTCCCGCCAACATTGCCCGTGAGGCGATACGTCAGCTGGCGGCTTCGCGGGTCGCACCGACGCCGGAGAATTTTTCGCGGGCATACCGCGAAGCCATGGGTGGCTCGGGCGATACAGGCGGCGACACCGGTGACAGCGCAAGCCACGCGGCAGGTGGCGTCGAACCGGAACAGGTATTGACCCAGTTGGTCGAAGGCATCACCACGCGCCTTCCGGAACTCGGCAGCGCATTGCGGTTGCAGGAACACGTCAAGGGCCGCGCGTGGAAGAATGCCCTGAAGGCCGTCAATGAAACGCTGAGCGAAGCGCTGGCCGAGCCCTCGCGCGAATGGCCACGCATGCTGCAGCACCTGCTCACGCAGCTCGATACCACGCACGCGGACTGGACCCGCGCGCGCAAACTCGGCGCCGTACGGCATGTCCTCACAGCGCCCTCGGCCGATGATCACACCCGCGAAAAACTCGAACGCCTGATGGCCGGGTGGGCGCTAAAACCGGGAGAGCATACCGAACTTGCGGCGTCGTCGGCGTCGCCGTCCACGGCGGCCACCCCGCTTGCCGACAACTCAAATCGTCATATCGAGGCGCACACCGACACTGGCGTATCGGCCGCCGTTGTATCCACCACGGTCACGTCACAACCGTCTTCCGATCAACGCGCCGAAGTAAAAGCATGGCGACTGCTGGCTCAAACGGCATTGGATCTTTATCAACCACCGGATTGCCGCGAAACTAAAGCGATGTCCACCAAAGGTAGCGAATCCTTGGGAACCTCAGGCTCCCTGGGAGCGCGCCTGGCGAAATTCTCCGGCGTGCCAGGTGCCGATTGGCTTCAGGAAATTCAGTCCGCTTCGGTCAGCACCCAGGCGGAAGTGCAGCGCCAGGCTGCCCTGCGCGAGAGACTGGTCAAGCTCCTGCGATTGCTTTGTGAAAACCTTGCCTTGTTTGCCGATGAAGACGCGTGGGTTAGCGGTCAGGTTGAGCGCATCACGCAATTGCTCGCCGCGCCGCTCGACGAACGTTCGCTGTCCGAAACAGAAGACAGCGTGCGACTGGCAGTGCAACGCCAGGCCGAGCTGCAAGCCGATCTCAAGGTCGCCAAGGCGGCCCTGAAGGAAATGCTGGCGTCCCTCATTGATCACTTGGCGAAGGCGGAAACCACGACCGGCGAATTCCATCGCCGCATCGGCGATCGCGCGGAAGCCATCAAGCAAGCCAACGACCTGCCGTCGCTGTCGCGAGTGGTCGCCAGCCTGCTGGACGATGCGGTTGAAATGCGCGAAGGTATTCAGCGCACCCATGGCGAACTGAGCGCCGCGCGCGAAAGCACCCAGAAATACGAAGCGCGCGTGCACGCGCTGGAGAAGGAGCTTGTCGATGTCAGCAGCCTGGTGCGGATCGATCCGTTGACACAGGTCCTGAACCGCCGCGGCCTGGAAGAAGCGTTCGTCGTCGAGCAATCGCGCACCGAGCGCGAGGGTGTTCCATTGGCTGTCGCATTGCTGGATATCGATGATTTCAAGCGGCTGAACGATTCGCTCGGCCATCAGGCAGGCGACATGGCGTTGCAACACGTCGCGAATCTGGTACGCGGCGCGCTGCGGCCCGGCGACACGGTGTCACGCTATGGTGGCGAGGAATTCGTGCTCCTGTTACCAGCCACGTCCGCCGCCGAAGCGGTCACCATCCTGACGCGCACACAGCGCCAATTGACGCGCACTTTTTTCCTCCACAACGACGAAAAAATTCTCATCACGTTCAGCGCAGGTGTCACCGACTATCGCCCCGGCGACAGCCATGAATCCGCCATCCAGCGCGCGGACGCCGCTACCTACGTCGCCAAGAAAGCCGGCAAGAATCGGGTGCATCTTGGGTGAGTGTGTTACTCAATTGGAGCGTTGCGGCACGGGCTGACCAGATGCCAGGTTGAACTCAAGCACTGGCGGGGCTTTTCAGTCATTTTGTGCCAAAAGGTGCGCCAGTGCTTGCGTTTGCCGCCGTGGCGCAGGCCGTTAGCGAAAAAACACCGCGCGAGACCACGGGCTCCAATGCGGGAAATGGAAGATGAACCATTTTTCCCTCTCTGTTCCGCAACTGGCGAAGGCAAACGAAAGGATACTCTGGATAAAACATCGCCCGGCCCGTTGGGCGGGGTACCTAACCAATAAGGTACGCGTCGGTGATGCTCAAGTTTAGATGTGGAATGCCGTTACAAGGGAACGATTGCTTTGTGTCCTTGACTCGGGTCAGAAAGCGGTCACCCGACGGTCGAATTCTCATGTCCGATCGCCCTTTTCACCCTGCCATGCGCTTGATGAACGAGGCCGACCGCAAGCTGCGAATTCAGAATTTCTGGATTGCGGGTGCAAACGTGCCGGGAATGACTGCTTGCCACGTGATGACATGTCGGGAGTTTTCTCAGCGTGGGGGCGCCAGTTCATTTCGCGGCGTATGCGCTATTGCCGGAAATGTAGTCGGCCGCCGGTATTCGCATGACGAACAGCGATATTGCAAAAAAACCGGAGAACCGAGGAGAACAGATGGAAACAAACATTGCGCAAAATCAAAAGCTGTGGCGGGTGATCCTCGCGGCTGGCTCCGGCTGTTGTCGTGCCGCCGACCCTGGCCGCCCAGGGTAGAACCGTCATTTTCTCTTGGTCTCGACGAGATTCTCAATATGGAGATCACCTCGGTCTCGAAGAAACCGCAAACGGTTTTCCCAAGCAGCAGCACAGCTGTGTTCGTCATCACTGCGGATGACATTCGACGTTCAGGGCAACCACCATCGCGGATGCCTTGCGGATGGCGCCCGGCTTGAATGTCGGCCAGATCAGCTCGAATTCCTGGGCGGTTAGTTCGCGCGGGGTAAACGGTCGCTTCACCAACAAACTGCTTGTCCTGATGGATGGGCGCAGCGTGTATGCGCCGACTTTTCCGGTGTGTATTGGGATGTTCAGGATACGATGCTCGCGGACATCGAGCGCACGAAGTTGTTCTGCGGTCCCGGGCCACGCGCTGGGGGCCAACGCGGGCAACGGCGTCATCAACATCATCACCAAGTCTGCCGCGGCAACCGTTGGCGGAAAAATGACGGTCGGCGCGGGCAGTGAAGCGCGTGGATCAGCCTCGATACGTTACGGCGGCGAATTGGGTGACATGGGGCACTGGCGGGCCTATGCCAAGGGCTTCGACCGCGATGGCTCGGTTGTCGAGGCAACCGGTGCTGCCGGTCAAGACACCTGGCGTCAGCAGCGCGCGGGATTCAGGACGGACCTGGCCGCCGGAAATATCGACAAGGTCACACTGCAGGGCGATTACTACACCGGGCGCTCCGGGGACACGTCAATGCTCAATTTCCTGACCCCGCCCTTTAACGTCCTTGCTCAGACATCACAAAAGGTTTCGGGCGGGAATTTGCTCGGGCGCTGGCAACGAGATATTTCGGCCACTGACACCTTCACCGTGCAAACCTATATTGACCATATCGAGCGTGATTGGCCGGCGCACGTGAAAGAGAAGCGCGATACCTTCGATCTTGATTTTCAATATCGGACACGTCGATTTGCGGCCACGATCTGGTTGCCGGCACAGGGTATCGGCTGAACCGCGACACCATCAGAGGCATCATTCACCGGCATCCCGGCAAACACATTGCAACCACGCAGTATTTTCACCACAGTCGTCGAACCCGGTTTTGCTCAGCGCCTTCATGCAGGATGACATCACGCTCTCACCGGAGAAACTGATCCTCACACTGGGCGTGAAGCTGGAGAACAATGACTATACCGGCGTTGAGGTTCCAGCCCAATACCGGCTATTGTGGACGCCAACAGAGGCAAGTACGTTTTGGGGCGCAATATCCAAGGCGTCTCGTACGCCCAGTCGCATCGACCGGGGTGGAGTCGTGAATCAGACGGTGCTTGCGCCGATGTCCGCGCAGAACCCGCTGCCTTTCCCCATACTGTTGCAGGGCACGGGCGTGGTTGACAGCGAATCCCTGGTAGCCTACGAAGCGGGCTGGAAGCATCGCCTGTCGAGGACCTTCAATTTTGATCTGGCCACGTACTACAACGATTACGACAAACTCAGGTCAATCCGTTTCGATGCACCACTTTGCCAGCCTGCCGGGATACCGGTTTCGCCTGCGTGCTTCTTCCCTGTAAGTCAGGCGCTACGTGGTGCAGCCCCTGTCAGTCGCCAACTTGAACAAGGCCCGGAGCCACGGTGTAGAGATCTCGGTTGACTGGCGTCCCCAGCCGAGTATCCGACTTCAGGCCGCATTGTCGCAGTTCGCCATGAAGACCAAGGATAGGACGATGTTTCGAGGGTCGACCTCCCGGGGAACGTGCCCCAACGGCAGGGCTACTTGCATGTCGCGTGGAATCCGCGCCCGGATACCGATATCGATGCCGAGGTACGGCGTCGGACGATTGAGCGAGGTTACATTCGGCCTAGAAATTCCGCGCTACACCGAGCTTGACCTGCGCCTTGCCCTGGCGTCCAGCCAGAATGTTGAAGTGGCCGTGAGTGGCCGCAATTTGCTGAACAAACGACATCCTGAGTTTGCATCGGAACTCCTGGATGTTCCGCGATGCAGATCCAGCGCTCGGTATTCGGACAGATTTACCTGAAATTTTGAACACAATCTAGCTTGCGGGGACCACTGCCGTGGCAATTCGACTTGCGCAGCTGCGCCGGTTCGCCGTGTTCGGCCTGGCCGGTGGTTTGTCGTTGCTGATGTCGCTCACCCTTGCGGATGCAGGGATATCGCGAGAGGACCGGATCAAGGCGGTCCTGGTCTTCAAACTGGTCAAGTTTGTTGAATGGCCGGCGTCGGTCATGCCTGAAAACGCGTCTATTGCCATCTGTGCCTTCGGTGAATCGCCTGTCGGCGCTGCACTGGCTTTGACGGAAGGCCAGACACTGGGGACGCGGCAGGTGAAGTTCCGCAGGATCAATGGTCTGTCATCGACCGATGTCGCAAATTGCCGTGCTTTATCTCCCCGCGGGCGCACGCGAAGTCAGCGGCAATCTGCCGAGCACACTGCGCGGACGTCCGCTGTTAACGGTTAGCGAGGCGACGGATTTTGCAAGGCACGGCGGAGTGATCGGGTTGTTCCGCAACGAGAATAAGTTGTCCTTTGAAATCAACCTGCGCAACGCCAAGGAAGGCAGCCTGAATATCGGCGCCCCTTTGCCGGAGTTGGCGACGATCGTCGGAGTAGCGCGCGTGGAACGCCAATCAATGGTCACCGGACAGCGGATTTCGATCCGGGACAAACTGCGTCGCCTCGTTTGGCGAACGGTGGCAACCGCCCTGTCCGTAGTCGCCTCTGCCATGCTTACATTTCAGACGTGGACTTTCAGCACGACGATGATCAATCGTCTGGCGATGGTCGCCCAGATGACAGGAGCCAACATGACGGCCTCTCTCGAGTTTGGCGATGCGCGGCAGGCCAACAAGCTTCTGGGCGCGCTTCATGAGGAAAAGGATATTTCCACGGTTGCCATCTATTCAGCCGAGCGGAGTTTCTTCGCGGGTTACGGCCAAATTGCCAAGGAAAACGGGCTCGGTTCCGCCGTTGATTCATGGGCGGAGCAAAGAATGGATGAAAATGCGCCTGCCTACCGCTTCAGAATTGATGCCATTGAATATCTGGCGCCGATTCGATTGCATCAGGAAACGGTTGGCTACGTGCATCTTTTCGCCAGCCCGGATCGTTTTTACGTACTGCTTTTCGGCAGTGTGGTCTTGATACTCGTGGTAACCCTGGTGTCCGGATTTCTGGCGCTGTTCTGGGCAGCGCGTCTGCAACGACGCATTGTCGAACCGATCTCGCTGCTGGCGCATTCGATGCAACAAGTGAAGGCAAGTCACGATTTCAGCATTCGTGTGCAGAGCAGGGAGCAGGACGAAATCGGAGAACTGACCACAGGCTTTAACGACATGCTGATTCAACTCGAGGAGCGGGATCACGCTTTGGAGGAACGCAGTCGGCAATTGGCCAGCAGCAACCATGATCTGGAAATGGCGGCGGTGGAGGCAAACGGGCTAAGAGCCACAGCCGAAGCGGCGAACCGCGCCAAATCCCAATTCCTCGCCAACATGAGCCACGAGATCCGCACGCCGATGAACGGGGTGCTGGGCATGACCGAGCTGCTGCTCGGCACCGAACTGAGCGAACGCCAGCGGCGCTCGCCGACACCGCGCGCCAGTCCGGCACCGCCCTGCTCAAGATCATCAACGACATCCTCGACTTCTCCAAGATCGAAGCCGGCAAGCTCGAACTGGAGCATGTCGACTTCGACCTGCGCCGCACCCTCGACGAACTGGTCGGCCTGTTCGCCGAACCGGCCCCAGGCCAAGGGGATCGAACTGATCCTGCACGTGGACGAAACCGTGCCGCCGGCGCTGCGGGGCGATTGCGGGCGGCTGCGGCAGATCCTCACCAACCTCATCACCAACGCCATCAAGTTCACCGAGCAGGGAGAAGTCGTGGTGCGCATCGGCATGGCGCCGCACGAGGGCGAGCGCGTGGTGCTGCGCTTCCAGGTCAGCGACACCGGCATCGGCATCGATGCCGACACCCAGACACGGCTGTTCAGCGCCTTTTCCCAGGCCGACAACAGCACCACGCGCAAATACGGCGGCACCGGCCTGGGGCTCGCCATCAGCAAGGAGCTGGTCGGATTGTTCGGCGGCGAAATCGGCGTGGCCAGCGAACTCGGTCACGGCGCCACGTTCTGGTTCACCGTGCCGTTTGCCACGCAACAGGACGCCACCCCGTACGCCCCGCCGCGGCCGGCCTCGCTGCATCACCTGCGGGTGCTGGTGGTCGACGACAATGCCACCAACCGGGAAATCCTCTGCAGCCAGCTCGCCGGACTGGGCCTGCGCGCCGACAGCGTCGCCGGCGGGCAGGAAGCGCTGCGCGCCCTCCTCGGGGCTGCCGGCCGCGACCCCTATCGCATTGCCATCCTCGACATGCACATGCCGGGCATGGACGGACTGGAACTGGCGCGACTCATCCGTCGCGACCCCGCGATCAAGGATGTCGAGCTGCTGATGCTGAGCTCGGTCGGCCTCGATGTGCCCACGCCGACCCTGCATGCATTGCGCGTGCGCACCTGGCTGACCAAGCCGGTCAGCCGTTCGCAGTTGAGCGACTGCCTGATCGCCTGCACGGCCATTGACGCATCCGTATCCGGCCCGGTTGCCGCCATCTCCCATGCGGGGGCATCGGTGCCCGGCCCGCGTGCCCTGCACGTACTGGTCGCCGAAGACAACCTGGTCAATCAGGCGGTGGCCATCGAGATGCTGGCGGCGCTGGGCTGCACCTGCCGGATCGCCGCGAACGGGCGCGAGGCGCTCGACGCGATGGCGCAGGATGCCTATGACGTGGTGCTGATGGACTGCCAGATGCCGGAGATGGATGGCTTCGAAGCCACCCGGGCGCTGCGCGCGCGGGAGGCCGCCAGCGGCGCGCCGCGCTTGCGGGTGATCGCCTTGACCGCGCACGCCATGGAGGGCGACGAGGCGCAATGTATTGCCGCCGGCATGGATGGCTACCTCGCCAAGCCTTATGGTCAGCAGCAGCTGGGCGGCGATCCGAAGCCATCTCGCGCCGCAATCGGCGAATGCGGCGTCAGCTGCGACCGGCACAGCAGGCGCCGCAACGAACACGACGGCGGCAGCCAATATGGGCGACGAGAACGTCGTCGAGGGGCTGGACCGCCGGGTGCTTGACAGTATTCGCGCGCTGGACAAGTCGGGCGGCAACGCGGTGCTGGCGCGTCTGATCGGGATTTACCAGAAGAGCGCACCACCGCTGGTGCAGGCGATACGGGCGGCGGCGGATGCGGGCGACGTGGCGGCGGTCAGCCGGGCGGCGCATACGCTGCGGCCGAGCAGCCTTTACGTGGGCGCAACCCGGCTGGGAAGCCTGTGCCGGGAGATCGAGGTCGCGGGCAAGGCCACGCCCCCGGCGATGTCGCTCGCCCAGGTCGCCGCGCTGGAGGCTGAGTTTCTCCAGGTTGAGCAGTGGTTGCGGGTGGAATTGGTGGGCGAGAAAGCGTAGCAAAGCCCGCGTACGTCGCGTCGCTGCTTCGTCACCGTTTTCCCTTTATCTGCGAGGACGTCAGTATCCTGACCGGCCCATTCTTACCCGCAGGTGTGTTACGGTGAATTCGTCGCGCTTACGCGTTTTACGTCGCCCGGTTCAGATAAGTGGCGCCCAGTGTTACGCGACGAGCGACCCAGGCGCGGCAGAGTCCGCGGTGGATCGATTTGCACCGCGCCTTCATTGACGTCCGCGGTAGCCACGCAATTGCGCCCATTTCGCTTGGCGGCATAAAGGCCCAGGTCCGCGGCTTTTAGCAGTTCATCCAGTCCTTTCATGGCGGCGGTCCGGGCGGCGACACCAACGCTGATGCTGCCTCGCCATTCACCCATCCCGGCCTGAACGCGAAGTGCCGCGACCTCGCGCCGGATGGATTCCGCCAGTTTCATCGCGCCTTCCAATGGTGTGCCCGCGCAGATGATCAGGAATTCATCGCCCCCCAGACGGCAGACGATATCGTCGGTGCGTACCGCGTGCTGCAATTGCGCGGATAGCGCCCGCAACACCGTATCGCCGGCATCGTGTCCGTGGGTATCGTTTATCACCTTGAAACCATCAGCGTCAATCACCATGCAAGAAAGTGGCGTTCCATTGCGCACACCCGCATCCCATTCGCGCGCAAAGCTGCGCATGGCGTAACGGCGGTTCGGCAGACCGGTGAGCGTGTCGGTATTGGCGAGTTCTTCCAGTTGCTGATTGGCGATTGTCAGCGCCTGTGTACGCTCATCGACCCGCGCTTCCAGCGTCTTGTTCAATTGCACCAAATCGTGATTGCGCTCGGAGACCTGTTGAAACAGGCCATTGAGTGCGTTCAGCAAGGTATCGGTCGCGGCATCCTTGCTTTGCGAGCCGGGCACCTGCGTATCGTCCGGACGGTTACCCGCCTGAATCGATGCGATCTGACGCGCCATGCCCTGGTCCGTTCCCAGGATGTGATAGGCCAACCAGTGTGTGAGAAATTTCAGCAGCGATTTTGCCGCGGTACGATTGCTGGTGCCAGCACCACCATGCAACTGTGTCACTTCATCCAGAAAGCCGCGATGGCTCTGCTTGTGCTGCTCGATATAACACTTATCGAGACCCGACGCCTTCATCAAGGCCTCTTCTTCTGCAAAGTGATATTCAGCGTAGTCAGCCAGTTCCGCAAATATGGCTTCAAGCTCAGCAGGGGAGGCATTTTCCTGCCGCATGACCAGGCTACCGAATCGATTGATGATATCGACCAGGCGATGATGCTGCTCATCGACTTCGGTGAGTCCGGTAACGAAACACGGGTTCCAGACAAACGCTTCCATGAATTTCCGCCTATGAACAGGCTGCGGTGATGGATGAACGACGCGTCCGGAACCCGCTATCCGCGTTCATTGGAATGGTGAAACCGGCGCAACCAACATCGTTATCGACGGGTAGGCAGAAATACTGAGCCCAATGGGGCCGGTGAAGCGAGAGCATGAAAAAAAATAGGCAAACACAAGCACTGGCGGGGATTTCGAGGCATTTTGCCGCCGAAAGGCGCGCCAGTGCTTGTGTTTCGCTACTGGCTACTTCTGTTAACCTCCTCCCCGTTCGCCCTGAGGTATCGAAGGGCTTTCCAGACATAGAGGAATCAATGGCTTGCGTTGAGTGTGCCGATACCTCAGCACGATCGCGCGAGCAATTGGAAGTTTCTTATCGGCGCCGCAGTCTGTAGATACAAGGGTGGGCAAAGCGTAGCGTGCCCGCCCTACACGCGACAAGAAGGTGCAGCGGCCAGACCCTGCCTATTCCACCAGGCCGTGCTTCAGCGCGTAATGCGTCAATTCCGCATTGTTGGTCAGGCCCATTTTTTCGAGGATGCGGGCGCGATAGACGCTCACGGTCTTTGGTGACAATGCCAGCGTCACGGCGATATCGGCAAGCCGTTGTCCGGAGGCCATCAGGCACAGGGTCTGGAATTCGCGGTCCGACAGTTTTGTGTGAGGCAGTTCCTCAGTATCGCGGGCGAGGTTGTCCGCCAGTGACTGGGCGATTTCCGGCGTGATGAATTTTCGACCCGCCATGATCTGCGCGACGGCATCCAGCAACTGCTCGGGCGCGCTGGCCTTGTTCAGGTAACCATAGGCGCCGGCCTTGAGGGCGCGTACCGCATATTGATCTTCCGGATACATCGACAACATCAGCACCTTGAGGCGCGGATTTTCCTCGCGCAACGCCTTCAGGATATCGATGCCGTTCTTGCCGGGCAGGTTGACGTCGAGCAGCAGCACGTCGATTGCCACGGTGCGCATCTTGCCGCGCAACTCGTTGTAATCCTGCGCCTCGCCGACCACCTCGATGCCGTCGCCGTCGGTGAGGATGTCGCGTATGCCGCGCCGCAGAATGGCGTGATCATCGACAATAAATACGCGGATCATGCCTTGCTCCCGGCAAACGTTTCGCGGAACCGCGGCAGCGACAGCAGCAACGTGGTCCCCTGCCCCGGCGCGCTGGAAATATCCAGTGAACCTTGCAGGTTGCGCGCGCGCTCATGCATTCTGGTCAGGCCAAACGCCGGTTTGGCCTCTTCCGACAGGATCAAGCCACTGCCGTTATCGGTGACCTCAAGGTGAATATGATCATTGTCGGCAAACAAATGCACGTCAACCCGCGTCGCACCGGAATGCCGGACGACATTGCTGAGGGCTTCCTGACATATGCGGTAGATGCCGATACTGGCGTTGGAATCGGGCATTTCTTCACGATTGGCATCGAAACGCGTTTCAATCCCGGTGCGTTGCGCAAACTGGGCGCAAAGCCATTCGACGGCGGGAACGATGCCTTGATCGAGAACCGCGGGCCGCAAGTCATCCACCATGCGTTGCGTCGTCATTGTCGCGTTTTCAACAAGCTTGATCGCGCCCGCCAATCGATCCCTGGCCTCGGGCGCCAAAGGTACACGTCGCTGCAGCCACGCAAGTTCAAACTTGAGGGCCGTCATTGAGCTGCCGATTTCTTCGCCAATTTCCGCCGCAACCGCGGCGCGCTCGGTGTCCTTGACGGCTTCAAGGTAGCCGGCCAATTCTCGCAGCCGCGCTTCAGATGATCGCAATGCCGCTTCGGCGGCCGCCCGTTCGCGGCGAACAGCCGCCGCCTCGAGGCTGCGCCGCAACGCCGGTGCGAGCCGCTTGAGGCGGTGCTTGATGACGTAATCGTCGGCGCCGGCGAGCAACGCCTCGACCGCCATCTCCTCGCCGGCATCCCCCGATACCACCAGGAACGGCAGGTCCAGCCCGGTCTCGCGCAGCACCTGCAAGGCGCCAGCGGACGAGAAACGCGGAAGGTTGCGATCGGCGATGACCGCATCCCAAACCCCATCGGAGAGCGCGGCGCGCATTGGCCCGGCCTCCTCGACGCGCAATCCCGACAACACAACGCCGTCGCGGGCAAGGGTCATCAACATCAGTTCGTAATCGGCTTCCGAATCCTCAACAAACAGTACGCGAATTGGCGTTGGCGCGGGAGAAGACGGGGATGCAGTTGAGGATACAGCCATCAATTGACCAAGCACCAAGGATGAGGGAAATGGGGAGTTTTCGTGCCGCTTTTCCCATTATCGCCCAAACACCCGCTACGGATAATGAGGAATCGAGAATAAGCCACGGTTTGCGCCGTCTCCAGGGACGGCCCACCACAGGGACCAACGATCGCCATGACCCCGCACGGCCTGCCCGTCGCATGTACTTCGCCACCATTGATGGTCAGCGAAAGAATTGACCGCGCAAACAACATCTCACGAACGCGACGTTCGCCCGCCCCAACGATCTGCAAACCCCTGAAACGCCTGAAACGCCTTGTCCCGGCGCGGGTTTCGCTAAAGATTCGCCTCCATCTGCCGCAAACACCTTTGACGTACAGGACTTTGGCGATCCCGGTTCTGGCGGCACGCGTGCTGGTGTGCGCGGCCATCACCGGATCGGCACAGGCGGCAACAGACATCCGGACCATCGAACGCTTCATCAGAGCGGGCAGCACTCTCACAAGGACTTCAGCGATGTATTCAATACTTACCGTGGACGATTCCGCATCGATGCGGCAGATGGTCGCCTTTACGTTAAAGAGCGCCGGCTTCAATGTGCTGGAAGCCGCCGACGGCCAGGAGGGCCTGGAGCAGGCCCGCAAGACCAGCGTCAACCTGCTGCTGGTCGACCAGAACATGCCGCGCATGGATGGCATCTCGCTGGTCCGGGCATTGCGCAGCCTGCCGCAGTACAAGACCACGCCCATCCTGATGCTGACCACCGAATCCTCCGACGCTATGAAGGCGGCCGGCCGGGCGGCCGGGGCAACGGGCTGGCTGGTCAAGCCCTTCGATCCCGCGCGCCTGATCGAAGTCGTCAAGAAGGTCATCCGCTAAAACACACGCGCCCGATTCATGCCGCGCGACTAATTCACCAATCAGAAATGGCCCAATCATGAGCAAATCCGGTACTCCCGCCAGTCAGTCATCAGCAGGTGACTTCGACCTGACGCAGTTCTACCAGGTGTTCTTCGAAGAGGCCGCTGAAAACCTCGCATCGATGGAAAACATGCTGCTCGCGATCGATGTCGACGATCCGGTGGAGGAAGACCTGCACGCCATTTTCCGCGCGGCGCACTCCATCAAAGGCGGCGCGGCGACTTTCGGCTTTCAGGATGTCGCGGAACTCACGCACGAACTTGAAACGATGCTCGACCGCGTCCGCAAACACGAAATTCCATTGACCACCGAAATTGTCGACACCCTGCTCGAAGCGGGTGACGTCCTCAAGGCCCAACTCGCCCGGCATCAGGCAGGCGACACCGGCGAGGTGGGCGATATATCAGAACCTGCTGGCGACCGTGCGCAGACTTGCCGTCGGCGCCACCGAAACCGCGAGCTCCGTCGAAGTTGTCATGGCAACCGTTTCGGCAAAGCCTGCCAATGCCTCCAGCATCGCAGCGCCTGGCAACACGGCAAAACCCACTGACGGCACCTACCTCTACGACATGGAGATCGGCCCGCTGGACGATGAGAGCATCTTCGACAGCATCGTCGAATTGTTTTCCGAGATCCCCAATCTCGGCAACATTACGCCACACGAAACGCCGATCACCGCCGCCGACACGCTGGAAGTTACGGCACCCACCAAGTCTGGCAAAGGTACGAAAGGCGCAAAAGCCACCAAGGGAGCCAAGGCGGCCAAGGACACCAAGGCCGCCAAAGTTGAGCCCCTCACCTACTCGCGCCGCTACCGGGTCGTCACCACGACACCGGAAAACGAGTTGTGTGATCTTTTCAGTTTCCATGTGAGCCGCGACCAAGTGCGGTTCACCGTTGTAGTAACGTCCGAAGCGTACGGGGCCCACGCGCAAGATATGCGCGGGGACCGTCCGCCGATGGACACCCCATCCAGCGATCCCGGCTACGGCATTTTTGACGAAGCGGATATACAAGCGGTAACCATTGATACCGCCACGACCACAACCACCGCCACCACACCAATCGAAATCGCCAAACCCGCGCCAAAAGTGCGCGCGGAGCACGCGCCCGCCGCCGGCGCGGATGCCTCGACGTTGCGCGTCTCGGTCGAAAAAGTCGACCAACTCATCAATCTGGTCGGTGAACTCGTGATTACGCAAGCGATGCTATCCAACCGCGGACGCACCATCGACCCGATCATCCACGAAGGCATCCTCTCCGGCTTTGCCGACCTGGAACGCAACACCCGCTCCCTGCAGGACGCCGTGATGTCGATCCGCATGATCCCCATGGCCGTTGTATTCAATCGCTTCCCGCGCATGCTGCGCGACCTGGCCGCCAAACTGGGCAAGGAAATAGACCTGAAGACGACCGGTGAAGCCACCGAACTCGACAAGGGCCTCATCGAAAAAATCACCGACCCGCTCAATCACCTGATCCGCAACTCGGTCGATCACGGCATTGAATCGCCCGAGAAACGCATTGCCGCCGGCAAATCACCACGCGGCACCATTTTCCTGTCCGCGTCGCATCAGGGCGGCAGCATCGTAATTGAAGTTCGCGACGACGGCGCCGGCCTCAATCGCGAAAAAATTCTCGCCAAGGCGAAAAAACAGGGCCTCGCCGTCACCGATGACATGCCCGACAAGGACGTCTGGCAGCTCATCTGGGCACCGGGATTTTCCACCGCCGAACAAGTCACCGACGTTTCCGGCCGTGGCGTTGGCATGGATGTGGTGACCAAAAGCATCAACGCACTCGGCGGCACCGCCGAAGTCGATTCCGCCGAAGGATATGGCACGCGCGTATCGATCCGCCTGCCGCTCACGCTCGCCATCATGGATGGCATGTCGGTTGCCGTGAATGGCGACACTACATCATTCCACTCGCCAACGTCGTCGAGTCACTTCAGGTGGCCGACGGCATGCTGCGCACCGTGGTCGGCCAAGGCCGCGTGGTGGAAGTGCGCACCGATTACTTGCCGGTGGTGGCCCTGCATGAAGTCTTCCGTGCGCCGCCGCCCAAGAAGGACTCGGCCAGCAAGATCCTCGTCATCATCGAATTCGAAGGCGCAAAGACCGCGCTGATGGTCGATCAACTGATTGGCCAGTATCAGGTGGTGGTGAAAAACCTCGAAGCCAATTACCGCAAGGTACCCGGCGTATCCGGCGCCACCATCATGGGGGACGGGCGGGTCGCCCTGATCCTCGATGTCGCCCATGTCGTCATCGCTGGTAGCAGCGCCGGTCCGAACCCAGCGCGCTCCAAACAACTTAGCCACTGATCCGAAGGAGAAACTTGAATGCAACCGCAAACGCAAACACAGCACCAGGCGCAGGTGAGCGCCGCACCTGCCCCGCAGAACAACGAATTCCTGACCTTCAAACTCGGCGCCGAGGAATAGGAACAAATCCGGCCCGCACCCGAATTCGGCGCGGCACTCGATACCGAATACATCACCGGCCTGGGCACGGTGGACAAACGCATGCTGATCCTGATGGACATCGAGAAACTGATGACGGGGCAGGACATGGCGCTGGTGGACGCGTCAATTCATTGACGACTGATGGACTTGCTACAAAATTTTCGAACTTAACTGTGGAGTAAATCATGAACGTGTCAGATATGAAGATTGGTGTGCGGCTCTCAATTGGCTTTGCCGTGACCCTCCTTTTGCTCATCGCGGTCGCTGGCATCAGCTACCAGCGCATCGGGACGCTTGACAGCGAGATAGACCAATTGACTCACGTCCAGTTTCCCAAAACTGTTCAGGCCAATAATGTTATCGACGCGATCAACGCGATCGCGCGCCAGATGCGCAATGCCTACATCTACAGCGGCGCCGAGCAACAAAAATCGCTCGATTCCCTGGGTCCACAGCGGAAAATCATCGACGAAAACCTGGACAAGCTCGACAAGTCCATCACGTCCGACAAGGGCAAGGAAATCCTGAAGAAGGTCAAGGACGCCCGCATCGCCTACCGGGCAGACCAGGACAAGTTCATCGAGTTGCTCAAGGCTGACAAAAAGGCGGAGGTCGTCGCACTGATGCAAGGTAGCCTTCGAAAGAATCAAACTGACTATCTCGGCGCGGTGAACGAGATCATCGATTTTCAGAGCGCGTTGATGGAGACAGAGGGCAAGGACGCCGGCGCCAGTGCCGAATCCGCCCAGCGCTTGATGCTGATTCTAGGCTTGGTTGCAACTATTCTTACTGCCCTGTTCGGCTGGTTCATCACCCGCAGCATTACCGGCCCGATTTCGGATGCAATGGCCGTGGCGGACGCTATCGCCGCAGGTGATTTGAACAAGCGAATCGATATCAAGAGCAGCGATGAGACGGGCAAGCTCCTGCTCTCCATGCAGAAAATGGTCGAGACGCTGAAGGGTTTCTACGCCGCACAGAACGAAATGAAGAAGCAGCATGACGCCGGCACGATCAGCTACCGTATCCCGGCCGATAGCTTTGCCGGCAGTTATCGCGAAATGGCGGTGATGACCAATGAACTGGTCGCGGCGCATATCGCAGTCAAGATGAAAATTGTCGACGTAGTTTCGCGCTATGCGCTGGGCGACCTGTCGCTGGACATGGACAAGCTGCCAGGCGAAAAAGCCAAGATCACGGTTGCGATTGACGGCGTCAAATCGAGCCTGCAATCGGTCAACGGGGAAATCGCAAAACTGGTTGAAGCGGCGGTCCGCGGTGACTTTACCGTGCGCGGTGAAGCCGACAAGTATCAGTACGATTTCCGCAAGATGGTCGATGGGTTGAACCGCCTGATGCAGGTCAGCGACACCGGCCTGAACGAGGTGGTGCGCGTACTCGGTGCATTGGCCAAGGGCGACTTGACTGAAAAAATCACCAACGACTACCAGGGCACGTTCGGGCGCCTGAAGGACGACTCGAACACGACCGTTGATCGGCTCGCCGAGATCGTCAGCCAGATCAAGGAGTCAACCGAATCGATCAATGTCGCCTCGAAGGAAATCGCCTCCGGCAACACCGACCTGTCTTCGCGCACCGAAGAGCAAGCCAGTTCGCTCGAGGAAACCGCGTCGTCCATGGAAGAGTTGACCTCGACGGTGAAACAGAACGCCGAGAACGCCCGGCAAGCCAATCAACTGGCGACTGGTGCCTCGGATGTCGCCGTGCGCGGCGGCGACGTGGTCGGCCAGGTAGTGACCACCATGAGTTCGATCAACGAGAGCTCGAAGAAGATCGTCGACATCATCAGCGTCATCGACGGCATCGCCTTCCAGACCAACATCCTGGCCCTGAACGCGGCGGTCGAAGCCGCCCGGGCCGGCGAGCAGGGCCGCGGCTTTGCGGTGGTCGCCACCGAAGTGCGCAATCTGGCCCAGCGCAGTGCGGCGGCGGCCAAGGAGATCAAGGAGCTCATTGGGGACTCCGTCGAGAAGGTCGGCGCGGGCACCAAGCTGGTCGATGAAGCCGGCAAGACGATGGAAGAGATCGTGAGCTCGGTCAAGCGGGTGACGGACATCATGGCCGAGATCACGGCGGCGAGCCAGGAGCAGAGCTCGGGGATCGAGCAGGTGAACCAGGCGATCACGCAGATGGATGAGGTGACGCAGCAGAACGCGGCGCTGGTGGAACAGGCGGCGGCGGCAGCCGAGAGCATGGAAGAGCAGGCGGGGAATCTGTCGCAGGCGGTGTCGATCTTCAAGCTGACCCAGCAGGCGGGGCGTCCGGCGATGGCAAAAGTATCCGCACCGGCCAAGGTGGCGAATCTGTCGAACCATCGCAAGCCGGCGCAGCTCGCGCATCACGCACCAGCCAAGCCCAAGGCGGCAAAGGCGGCGGGCGGCGGGGACTCGGAATGGAATGAGTTTTAAGGCAGCCAATACATAAACGTACGTCATTCCCGCGTGGGCGGGAATCCAAGTTCGATCAATCCTTGGATTCCCGTCTGCGCGGGAATGACGAACATTCGAGGATAGGGAAATGATCAAGAACTTGGGAAAGAAAGAAAAAACGAATTGCGGCAAAAGCGCAATCGGCGCGCTGGTACTTTCCTCGTTCTTCGTTTGTCCCGCCTGGGCGGGCCGTCCACTCGCAACCGAAGATGCGGGCGTGCTGGGCGACCGCGAATGCGAAATCGAAAGCTACGCCGGTCAGGCCCGGGAGAGCAGCAGCCCCAACGTCAATGCGCTTTGGGTGCAGTACGGCTGCGGTATCGGTCGAAATACCCAATTAGCCTTCGGCGCCGGCACCGAACGATCGGCCGGCGACCTCACCAAAGCCGCGGCGCTGACGGGAAAGACCTTCCTGCGTGAACTCACCGAGGAACAAACCGGTTTTACATTGGCGTACGCACTCTTCGGCGCACAAGAGCCGGGCAACAGCTTCAAGCACGAGGCCACCGAACTTAAGGGTGGCCGTTACCGCCCCTCATTGGATGGCTGTTTCACGCCAATCTGGGCGCGCACTACGCGCATAACTCTGGTCAACACAGCAGCGTTTGGGCATTAGCCGTTGAACGCCCCGGTGCATTCGGGCCGGTGGACCTAATGGCCGAGGTATTCGGCGACGACCGCAGCGCGGCATGGGTGCAGGTCGCCACGCGCTGGACGATTGTCCCCAAGCGCTTTTACGTGGATACCTCGTGGGGGGTGCAGACGGATAGTGCCCGCGCCAAACAAATTACCGTCGGACTCAAGATCGCTATGTGAGCACGGCCCACTTTTTCAATTTCCATTTCCATTATCCGTTTTCTACAAGCCACATCACCTGAACAGCAGCGTGTCAGGACACAAACAAAGTCAGAAAGGTTATAGATCATGACGCAGGCAATGCAGACCCCGGTAGCAGATGTCGCCGCACTACAGTTGGCCGCTGGCCAAATGCAGGCCAATGAGTTCCTCACCTTTACCCTCGGCCACGAAGAGTACGGCGTCGAGATTCTGAAGGTACAGGAAATCCGCAGTCACGAAGCGGTGACGACCATCGCCAACGCGCCGGAGTTCATCAAGGGCGTGGTCAATCTGCGCGGCGTGATCGTGCCGATCGTCGACATGCGCATCAAGTTCCAACTGGAAAGTGTCGAATACAACCAGTTCACGGTGGTGATCATCCTCAATGTCGCCGGGCGCGTGGTGGGAATGGTGGTGGACAGTGTGTCCGACGTGATTACGCTTAGCCCGGAACAGATCCGTCCAGCACCGGCATTCGGTGCGGCGCTTGACACGAATTACATCATCGGACTCGGGACAGTCGACCAACGCATGCTGATCCTGATGGATATCGAGAAACTTATGACCGGGCAGGATATGGCGCTGACCGATCAGGCCTTGCATTGATCAATAACCCAATCAGATAAAAGTACTTAGGTACGGAGGCAAAAATGGAAAAGTTATCACTGCAAATGAAGCTGAATTTGCTCGTCGGGCTGGCATTGATCGCATTGTTGATCGTTGCGGGCGTTGGCCTGGTAGGCATGCGCACCGGCACCAGCGCAATACACGAAATTGGCGAAAACCGCTTACCCAGCGTGGAGAACCTGCAAGAGCTAATGGAATTCGAGCAGACGATTCATGCCACCAATCTGATCACGGCACTTTACGAAAATGATCCTCAGCCGCAGGAGAAGCTAAAACTATCCTGAAACGCGACGAGACTCTGGACGCGCATGGACAAGAGCTGGAAAGCCTATGAAGCAATGCCGATGGCCAGCGAAGAAGAGCATCTGGAAGGTCTTCGTCAAAGACTGGACGAATGAAAGTGGGCGATGCCAAGATAGGACGCAACCATCGCGACTATTGCCAAGAGCCAAGCTGAACTCACCAGACTATTACAGTACATTTTCCCGCCAGCTCGAGGAAAATATGCCACGCTTTCAAGAAAGCCAACGAAAGCCTGGACAAGGTGGTTGATTACAACTTCAATGGGCCGACAAAGGAAGTCAAGTCGTCCGAACAACATGGCAATCGCGCAACGTCACATGGGGTATTTCGATCGCGGCAATCCTGATCCTGATTGCGGTCAGCCGCTCGATAACCGCCAGCATTTGCAGGCAACTCCGGGGCGATCCTCGCATTGGACATGACGTGGCGAAAAAGATGGCCGCTGGAGATCTGTCGGCAAAAATTGACTTCGCGCCGGGTGACAGGACCAGCCTGCTTGCCAGCATGAAGGTAATGCAAGCCAGCGTCCAGGCGCTGGTCACGCGACGCGGCGATGCTTTCAGAAGCGGCCGTCGCCGGCAAAGCTCGCCACACGCGCCGACGCCAGCAAACATCAGGGCGACTTCCAGCGCGTGGTCGCCGGCGTGAACCAACGCTGGATGCCGTGATTGGCCCGCTGAACGTGGCCGCGAGCTACGTCGACCAGATCTCCAAAGGCGCGATCCCGGCCAAGATCACCGACAGCTACAACGGCGACTTCAACGCGCTCAAGAACAACCTCAACGTCTGCATCGACGCCGTCAACGCGCTGGTCGCCGACGCCAACATGCTCGCCAAGGCCGCCGTCGACGGCAAACTCGAAACCCGCGCCGACGCCACCAAACATCAAGGCGACTTCAGGAAGATCGTCGAAGGCGTCAACGGCACGCTGGACGCCGTGATCGGACCGCTCAACGAAGGCATGCGCGTGCTCGGCGCCCTCTCCCGTGGCGACCTGACCGAGAAGATCACCGACAACTATCACGGCACCTTCCAGAAGCTCAAGGAAGACGCCAACCAAACCGTTGACCGCCTGACCGAGATCGTCAGCCAGATCAAGGAGTCGACCGAATCGATCAACGTCGCCTCGAAGGAAATCGCCTCAGGCAACACCGACCTGTCTTCGCGCACCGAAGAACAGGCCTCCAGCCTGGAAGAAACCGCCTCGAGCATGGAAGAATTGACCTCCACCGTGAAGCAGAACGCCGAGAACGCCCGCCAAGCCAATCAACTGGCCGCCGGTGCGTCGGATGTCGCCGTCCGCGGCGGCGATGTGGTCGGCCAGGTGGTGACCACCATGAGCTCGATCAACGAGAGCTCGAAGAAGATCGTCGACATCATCAGCGTCATCGACGGCATCGCCTTCCAGACCAACATCCTGGCGCTGAACGCGGCGGTCGAAGCCGCGCGTGCCGGGGAACAGGGCCGCGGGTTTGCGGTGGTCGCCACCGAAGTGCGCAATCTGGCCCAGCGCAGCGCGGCGGCCAAGGAGATCAAGGAGCTCATTGGGGACTCCGTCGAGAAGGTCGGTGCCGGTACCAAGCTGGTCGATGAGGCCGGCAAGACCATGGAGGAGATCGTCTCTTCGGTCAAGCGGGTGACGGACATCATGGCCGAGATCACGGCCGCTTCCCAGGAGCAGAGCACCGGCATCGAGCAGGTGAACCAGGCGATCACGCAGATGGACGAGGTCACGCAGCAGAACGCGGCGCTGGTGGAGCAGGCGGCGGCGGCGGCGGAGAGCATGGAAGAGCAGGCGGGGAATCTGTCGCAGGCGGTGTCGATCTTCAAGCTGACCCAGCAGGCGGGGCGTCCGGCGATGGCAAAAGTATCCGCACCGGCGAAGGTGGCGAATCTGTCGAACCACCGCAAGCCGGCACAGCTTGCGCATCACGCGGCGGCAAAACCCAAGGCGGCGAAGGCAGCGGGCGGTGGCGATTCGGAATGGAATGAGTTTTAGGCCAGCGCCCGAGAGGCGCGGCATTCAGGCTTTGCTGTATTGATCGGGGGTCAAAACATCATGAAACTAAAACATCAATTTCTCGCACTCATCGCCGTCATTTTCATGGGTTTCACAATCGTCGGCGGATTTTCCTACTGGGGTTTATCCAAGATGAAGGTCAACGGTCCGATCTATATGCAGATCGTGCAAGGCAAGGACTTGGTGGCCGACATCCTCCCCCCGCCGGAATACATTCTCGAAACTCATCTTGTCGTTCACCAATTGCGATTCGCAACAACTGCATTCGAAAGGGATGCGCTGATCAAGCGAATTGATGCGTTAAGAAAGGATTTTGATGAACGCAATGTCTACTGGAAACAAGCCAATCTTGACCAAGCGCTAAACAAACCGTTCTTCGAAGAAGCTACGGCGCCGGCCAACGCTACTTCAAGAAACTCGGCGCGGATTTTGTACCCGCCGCGCAGGCGGGCGACATCAAACGGATGGATAGTCTGCTGGTTGAACTGAGTCGCGAATATGACGTACATCGCAAAGGTATTGATGAGTCAGTCGCGATCGCCAACAAAAACAATACGCAACTTGAACAGAATGCAGCGGAATTGGATAAGTACGTAATAGCCGTCTGCCTGATTGCCTTCGCCCTCGCACTGGCCTGTCTGCTTTTGGCAACACTTCGGATTAGCAGGAGGCTGATATCCGCACTTGGCGGCGAGCCCGCAACGGCAGTTGCATTGGCCAACCAAATCGCGGCTGGCGAACTATCACCAAAGTTCGAACTGACGCCAGGCGATACCACCAGCATTCTTGCCAGCATGAAATCCATGCAGGAAAGCGTGCAAGCCCAGGGGCCGATGCGGCGATGCTGTCCGAGGCGGCCATTGCAGGCAAACTTTCCACGCGCGCCGACGCCAGCAAACACAAAGGCGAATTCAACCGCGTCGTTTCCGGCGTGAACCAAACCCTGGACGCCGTGATCGGCCCGCTGAACGTGGCCGCAAGCTACGTCGACCAGATCTCCAAAGGCGCGATACCGGCCAAGATCACCGACAGCTACAACGGCGACTTCAACGCGCTCAAGAACAACCTCAACGTCTGTATCGACGCCATCAACGCCCTGGTCGCCGACGCCAACATGCTCGCCAAGGCCGCCGTCGACGGCAAACTTGAAACCCGTGCCGACATAACCAAGCATCAAGGCGACTTCAGGAAAGTCGTCGAAGGCGTGAACGCAACGCTGGATGCGGTAATTGCGCCGCTCAATGAAAGCATGCGAGTACTGGAATCGATGGCACGCGGCGATCTCACCGTAAGCATCACTCGTGACATGAACGGAACATTCCGCCAACTGCGAGACGATACCAATACGGTCGTGGAAAAGGTAAGTGACATCATCAGGCAAATCAAAGACTCGACTGAGTCTATCAATGTGGCATCAAAGGAAATTGCCCAGGGCAACACCGACTTGTCTTCGCGCACCGAAGAACAGGCCTCCAGCCTCGAAGAAACCGCGTCGTCCATGGAAGAACTCACCTCGACCGTGAAGCAGAACGCCGAGAACGCGAGACAGGCCAATCAACTCGCCGCCGGCGCCTCGGATGTCGCCGTGCGCGGCGGCGACGTGGTCGGTCAGGTCGTGACCACCATGAGCTCGATCAACGAGAGCTCGAAGAAGATCGTCGACATCATCAGCGTCATCGACGGCATCGCCTTCCAGACCAACATCCTGGCACTCAACGCAGCGGTCGAAGCCGCCCGGGCCGGCGAGCAGGGTCGCGGCTTTGCGGTGGTCGCCACCGAAGTACGCAATCTGGCCCAGCGCAGTGCGGCGGCGGCCAAGGAGATCCAGGAGCTCATTGGCGACTCGGTCGAGAAGGTTGGCGCGGGCACCAAGCTGGTGGACGAAGCCGGCAAGACGATGGAAGAGATCGTGAGCTCGGTGAAGCGGGTGACGGACATCATGGCCGAGATCACCGCGGCCAGCCAGGAGCAGAGCACCGGCATCGAGCAGGTAAACCAGGCGATCACGCAGATGGATGAAGTCACACAGCAGAATGCGGCGCTGGTGGAACAGGCGGCGGCGGCAGCCGAGAGCATGGAAGAGCAGGCGGGGAATCTGTCGCAGGCGGTGTCGATCTTCAAGCTGACCCAGCAGGCGGGGCGTCCGGCGATGGAGAAGCCGGCACCGGCGAAGGTGGCGAATCTGTCGAACCACCGCAAGCCGGCACAGCTTGCGCATCACGCGGCGGCAAAACCCCAGGCGGCAAAGGCGGCGGGCGGGGATTCGGAATGGAATGAGTTTTAGGGAAGACAACACATAGGCATCCGTCATTCCCGCCGCGACCAACGGGAAGTCCTGAGGTGCCGCAGGAATGACGGAATGTGAAGCAACTGTAGGGTGGGCAAAGCGCAGCGTGCCCACCCAAGATCGGGTGCGCCGATTTATTCAGCGGTTGGAATGATGGATTTTGGGCGCGAACAGTGACCGGAAGAACGGATACATGCCGATGACACAAACAATTCACACCCCCTATTGCAACAATGTCGCGGTAGCCACGCCACGCAAAGGCTTTGGCGCAATGCCATTGCGGGCAGCGCCTGCTGGCATCGATCGCACTGATACTGGTCGTCGCTGCGGGTCCGGCATGATCTATCGGCACCACACCGCCCGGCGCGACAGCTCCATTGCGCAGGCAAAGAACTTTGCCGAAAGTGTGAATCAGATGACGCTTTCAACGGTCACCGCGATGATGCTCACTGGTGTCGTCCAGCAACGGAGCGTATTCCTGGACCAGATACGCAATTCAAATGACGTGAACGACATACGCGTATTCCGCCATACACCTCCGATCGTCGCCCAATTCGGTCCCGGCACAGCGGACAGCGTGCCCACCCCGGAAGAAAAGGCCGCCATGGAAAAAGGGCAACCAGTGTTCAAGGTTGCGGAGGATCAAAGTCACCTGAACGCTATCTTTCCCGTGCGCGCGTCGCGCAACTACTTGGGAAAGGACTGCTTGCTGTGCCATCAGGTCAAGGACGGCGAAGTCATTGGCGGGGTCAGCATGCGAGTCAGCCTGAAAAAGACGCAGGCTGAACTACAGAATTTCACCTGGCAGATTTCCCTCTTGGCCTTTGGCCTGAGCCTGCCCCTGCTCGGCGCGATATTTCTGCTCATACGCCGCAATGTCGCCAAACCACTGGGCGGCGAGCCAGCTGAGGCAACGGAAATGGCAAACCGGATTGCGGAAGGCGATCTCTCAACAAAAATTGCCGTCAAGCGCGGTGATACCACAAGTTTGATGGCATCCATGGCAAAGATGCAATCCCACCTGATCGAGCGAAACGACACGGACGCCAAGGCCGCCAGCCGAGATGCTACGCGTCAAGAATGCTCTCGATCGCGTCACCTCCTGCGTGATGATCGCCGACGTAGACGGCAAGATTATCTACATGAACGAAGCCGTGAGGCAGATGTTTCGCGACGACGAAGCCGACATTCGCAAGGATCTTCCGAATTTCAGCGTTGATACTGTGCTCGGGTTTAGCGTCGATCAATTCCACAAGCAACCGGGAATGCACAAAATGCTGGCGCGGCTGACGCAGCCGCACCGATCGTCGATGATCCTCGGCAATCACAGCTTCAACCTGACTACGGTGCCGGTGATCGACATGAACAATCAGCGTCAGGGTACGGCCGTGGAATGGACTGAGCGCACCGCGGATGTCGCGGCGCAGGCCGAAGTTGAAGGGCTGGTGCAAGCAGCAAACGAAGGTGATTTCAGCAAACGAGTCAAGGTCGACGGCAAGGACGGCTTTCTCAAAGTACTTGCCGAAGGCATCAACGCTTTGATGCAAACCAGCACCGTTGGCTTGGCCGACGTGGTAAGGGTATTGGGTGCGTTGGCCAAGGGCGATCTGACCGAGAAGATCGACGGCGACTACAAAGGCACCTGGGGCCGGATGAAGGACGACGCCAATACCACGGTCGATAAGCTGACCGAAATCATCACCTTGATCAATGAATCCACCGAATCGATCAGCGTGGCCTCCAAGGAAATCGCTTCCGGCAACAATGACTTGTCCAGCCGCACGGAAGAGCAAGCCTCCAGTCTCGAAGAAACCGCGTCGTCAATGGAAGAACTCACCAGCACGGTGAAGCAGAACGCGGAGAGCGCAAAACAGGCCAATCAGCTCGCCGCCGGTGCATCCGATGTCGCGGTGCGCGGTGGCAAAGTGGTTGGCGAAGTCGTGACCACCATGAGCTCGATCAACGAGAGCTCGAAGAAGATCGTCGACATCATCAGCGTCATCGATGGCATCGCCTTCCAGACCAACATCCTGGCCCTCAATGCCGCGGTCGAAGCCGCCCGTGCCGGCGAGCAGGGACGTGGGTTTGCAGTGGTTGCTTCGGAAGTACGCAACCTCGCGCAACGCAGTGCGGCAGCCGCCAAAGAGATAAAGGAACTGATCGGTGATTCAGTCGAAAAGGTTGGCGCGGGCACCAAACTGGTCGACGAAGCAGGCAAGACCATGCAGGAAATCGTTGCGGCGGTGAAGCGCGTGACCGACATCATGACCGAGATCACGGCGGCCTCCCAGGAGCAGAGCACCGGTATCGAGCAGGTGAACCAGGCGATCACGCAGATGGATGAAGTCACACAACAGAATGCGGCGTTGGTCGAGCAGGCGGCGGCAGCAGCGGAGAGCATGGAAGAGCAGGCGGGGAATCTTACCGTTGCGGTACGTGTATTCCGGCTGGATCGCACGTCGACGGTGCTAGGTGCTGATTTCGACTTCGACAAAGCGGCGCGCGCGCACATTGAATGGAAGCACCGGTTGCATGACTGCATCGACGGCAAGGGCGAGCAACTCGACGCTGCTGCCGTTTCCAGCGACAACCGCTGCGCCTTGGGTACGTGGATGTATGGCCCTGGCAAAATATTCGCCAGGCATTCGGAATACGAAACGCTGCGCTCCACTCACGCCGGATTTCATCGTTGCGCGGGAGAGGTGACAAGGCTGACGCAGGCCGGTGAGCCGGACGCCGCGCAGCAAATGCTTGATACGGCATTCGAGGCCGAATCGAGGAAAACGATCGAGAAGCTCCACGCGATGCAAGGCGTGGTGGCAAAGTCGGCTGCGAATCGCACGCAGGAGAAAGCGGCATCACCGCGCGGAACTCAACCCGCGTCAAGCGTCGCGCGGCTGCGGCAACAGCAGGTCAAAACGACTGCGAAAGCACCACCAAGAACAATTGCAAAATCGCGCGCGGCAAGCGGCGGCGCGGAATGGACCGAATTTTGACAATGCAACACTTAGTGAACAGCGCACATTTACCCGAGGCAATCGCATCATGAGAAAAAATCTTCCCGTCACACAGACAGAAATTCAGTTGGGCGACGATACGCTAATTGTCTCGATCACTGACCTCAAGGGGAGGATCACGTATGTCAACAAGGATTTCCTTGAGATCAGCGGCTTCACTGAGTCGGAACTTATGGGCTCCGCGCACAACATTGTGCGCCATCCCGACATGCCGCCGGAAGCATTCCAGGATCTCTGGGACACCCTGAAAGCCGGGCGCCCATGGAAGGGTTATGTCAAGAACCGATGCAAGAACGGCGACTACTACTGGGTCGAAGCGCACGCAACGCCGATGTGGGACGACAACAAAGTGACCGGCTATTTGTCCGCGCGACGCAAGGCGCCAGGGAAAAGGTGACGCTTGCCGAAGAAGCCTATCGGCAGTTTAGGGAAAACCAGGCGAAGGGTCTCGCCATCAAGGATGGATGGGTAGTGTCGACCGGCTTGTATGCGCGCCTGAAGAGGAAATTCGCCGACGTGTCGGTGGCGACGAAATTGGGCCTGGCATGCACGGTTAGCGCGGCGTTGATCATGGGCGCGACCGCCATCGCCCTGGGACATCACATGTCTGGCGTGCTCGCCGCGCAGGGTTTGACAGAATTGCAGCAAAACCTGAAACTGATTCGTAACATGGTTGAAGTACGCGCGGGCGCACTGGATAAGGAAGTGGGCCGACTCAACGATATATTCGCGGCCAATTACCCCGAACCGCTTTCATTGGACGGCACCGCCGAACTGCCTTTGCTCAAGCACGGCGGCACACCGGTCAATCAACGTTACGACGATGTCGATCGATTCACGCGCGTCACGGGTGCCGTGGCCACGCTCTTCGCGCGCACGGGCGATCAATTCGTCAGGGTAACCACATCCGTCAAGAAGGAAGATGGCTCACGCGCCATCGGCACATTCCTGACCGCGGATCATCCCGGATACAAGCGATTGATGGCAGGCGAGCGCTTCATCGGCAAAGCCGTGCTGTTTGGCAAGGACTACTACACCAGCTACACCGCAATCAAGGACACGGAGGGCAAGGTCATCGGTGCAAGCTTCGTTGGCCTCGACGTTTCCGCCGAAATCGTCTCACTGCGGGAAAAGATCAAGCAGGTCAAGGCCGGTACGACCGGCTACTTCTATATCCTCGACAGCAAGCCCGGCAAGGACTTCGGAAATCTGGTCGTTCACCCGGCCAAGCAGGGCCAGAATATCCTGACGGCAAAGGATGCAGGCGGTCGCGAATTCATTCGCGAAATGCTGGAGAAGAAGCAAGGCACGATCCGCTACCCGTGGGCCAACACCGAGCTGGGTGATACCGCCGCAAGAACCAAAGTTGTCGTCTTCGATACCTTTACTGACTGGCAATGGCTGATAGGCGGCGGGACATATATTGACGAATTTGAAGCTGCCGCGCGCCTGATGCTGCAGTTCCTCTGGGCCGCGGCAGCCTTTGTGGTGGCCGCACTCGTTGGCCTGGTCTATTGGTTGGTGCGGGTCCTGATCCGCAATCCTCTTCGATTGCAGGTACAGCCGGCTGTCCGCCATCTTTCTGAAGGCCGATACGACAATCAACTCGATCTCAGCCGCAACGACGAGATAGGCAAGGTACTGCAGGGCTTGGAGACGATACAGGACCGCCTCGGCTACGAGGTTTCCGAAATCAGGCGGAACGCGGACGAAATGGCCCGCGTCCGTTATGCGCTCGGACAGGTCACAGTGCCATTGACGGTCGCCAATGAACACAACCGCCTAATCTATATGAACGCCGCGGCTGAAGCGCTGTGGCAGGCGATGGCCCCGGAGATCCGCCGCAGCAATCCGGAATTCGCCGTGGAGAAAATGCTCGGCACACGCCTGTCACCGCATTTCGGCAGCGATGCCGCGACGCTTCTGGCGACTGAAGAGGTGAAGGAAACGAAGGTATTGAATGTGTCAGTTGCCGGTCACGACCTCCGCATTACCGTCAGCCCCGTGAAAAATGAGAGAGGGCAAGATCTCGGCTGTGTGACCCAGTGGCTGGATCGTACCGCTGAAATCGTCGTGGAAAAGGAAGTAGGCGGAATCGTGAAGGCGGCCAGCGAAGGCGATTTCACCAAACGCATCGCGCTTGATGGTAAGGACGGATTCTTCCGGCAACTGGCCGAGGGGATCAATACCGTGACGCAAACGAGCGAAGTCGGCCTGAACGAAGTCGCGCGCTTGCTGGAAGCGCTGGCGAAAGGCGACTTGACGGAGAAGATCACCAATGAATATCAGGGAGCGTTCGCGCGGCTGAAGGAAGATGCCAATTCGGTTGTGGATAAATTGACGGAGATTGTGGGCAGCATCAAGGAATCGACCGAATCGATCAGTGTCGCATCAAAGGAAATCGCATCGGGCAATACCGATCTCTCCAGCCGCACGGAAAGCCAGGCCGCAAGTCTGGAGAAAACTGCCTCCAGCATGTCGGAGCTGACGTCCACCGTAAAACAAAATGCCGAGAACGCAAAACAGGCAAATCAACTCGCGGCCGGCGCATCCGGCGTGGCGGTCAAAGGCGGCGTCGTCGTCGGCAGGTCGTGACCACGATGAGTTCGATCAATGAGAGCTCGAAGAAGATCGTCGACATCATCAGCGTCATCGACGGTATCGCGTTCCAGACCAACATCCTTGCGCTGAACGCAGCCGTGGAAGCGGCCCGCGCAGGCGAACAGGGCCGCGGCTTTGCGGTGGTCGCCACCGAAGTCAGAACGCTTGCGCAAAGGAGTGCAACCGCGGCGAAAGAAATCAAGGAGCTAATTGGGGACTCCGTCGAGAAAGTCAGCGCGGGCACCAAACTTGTGGGCGAAGCGGGCAAGACGATGGAAGAAATTGTCGCCTCGGTAAAACGCGTGACGGACATCATGGCCGAGATCACGGCAGCGTCCCGTGAGCAGAGCGCCGGTATCGAGCAGGTCAACCAGGCGATCACGCAAATGGACGAAGCCACGCAGCAGAATGCCGCGTTGGTCGAACAAGCCGCCGCCGCAGCCGAAAGCATGGAAGAGCAGGCAGGAAATCTCGCGCAGGCGGTAGGCGTATTCAAGCTTTCGCAAAGTGAGCGCCGAGGACCCGACCGCGCGAATAACGTGGCCCGATTGCCAGTGGCGGCGAGACGATGAAACCGTAACCTTCGGCGTTGTTATTGAGGTTTCCATAAATCAATACACCGTTCGGGCTGAGGTATCGAAGCCCTTTCACCCTTCGATACCTCAGGGCGAACGGGAATACTGTTTGTCACTAATAGTGGAAAGCGCAATAGCACCGCAAAACTGTCTCGAATATCGACGCAAAACAATTAAGCATTGCGGCCTTCATGCCGAAATAGCATCACAGCCGCCATTTTCGCTTCTATTGATGTTTCACAATTTAGGAGAATACCCATGAAACGTAACCCAACAATCCCGTACTTTCTTGCTGCCATGCTTGGCCTCGCAAGCATGCATAGCGCAATTGCCGCCAGTGGCGCCACGGCCAAAGAAGCCGAGGCAATGGTAAAAAAGGGCACGGCCTACATCAAGGCCAACGGCAAGGACAAAGGCTATGCCGAAATCGTCAACAAGAAAGGCCAATTCACGGATCGCGATCTTTATCTGGTCGTTTATGGTCTGGACGGCAAGGTCTGGGCGCACGGCGCGAACGAAAAGATGGTCGGAAAAGTGTTGATCGACCTTAAGGATATCGACGGCAAGGAGTTCGTGCGCGAACGGGTCGAGTTGGCCAAAGCGAAGGGGAGTTTCTGGCAAGACTATAAATTTACCAATCCCACCACCAAGGCAGTCGAAAAGAAGGCCATGTACTGCGAGCGCCTTGAGGAGACGGTTGTGTGCGGTGGCATTTACAAGTAAGCACGACTGATTGGAACTCGCCACTTCAAGTGGGTTTCGACTGCTTCACGCAATTCCACTTTGAGGAGGGCACATGAAGATATGGCAGAAGATCGTGATGGCCCCTGGCGTCGCCATTCTGTTTTTGGCGCTGGTCGGGACCATCGCGTACGGCGTGATCGCCAGTCAGCAAGCCGCGTTGGGCGACATGTATCACCAGCGATTTGCGAACTACCGGTTTGCAGCGGCATCCGCCCAGTCCCTGTCCGAGGTGCATACCAACACCTATCGTCTCTTCACCTGGATTGCCAATCTCAAGGAAGACAAAATAAAGCAGATTGTCGACGAGCAGGCAAGCCGTCTCAATTCGGTCGTATTGAAGGTCTCCGAGGCCGGCAAGCGACCTGAAATCAGCGATGGCGAGCGCAAGCTGATCGATGGAGTATTGAAAAAACTGCTGAAGTACAAGCAGCAGATCGACATGGCGATCGACCTTAGTACGGTTGACATCAACACCGGCATGAGCGCCATGCAGACCGCGGACAGCACTTTTGTCGAGCTTCACAAAGAGTTCACACAGCTGATCGAGTTACAAACGAAGCTTGCCGAGGCGAGCTATGGCGACGCCGCAAGCGCATCCAGCAGGGCGATCGCAAGCATATTGGCACTCGTGTTGTTAGCGTTAGTTGTTTCAGCAGGACTGACGTACTTCATGAACCGCCTGATCACGCGACCGCTGGCGCAGGCTGTCGGCGTGGCGGATGCAATTGCCGAAGGCAAGCTGAATAGTCAGATTACGGTCACTTCCCGCGACGAAACAGGCAAGTTGCTGTTGTCGCTAAAGACGATGCAGACCCAGTTGCTTGAACGTACCGAGGCAGACGCCAGGATCGCCGCCGAGATGGTGCGCATCAAGAACGCGCTGGACCGCGTCACCTCCTGCGTGATGATCGCCGACGTAAGCGGCAAGATCATCTACATGAATGATGCGATCAAGAAGATGTTTCGCGAGGATGAGGCAGACATACGCATGGAGCTGCCCGGCTTCAGCGTCACAACCGTAATTGGCACTAGCGTCGACCAGTTTCACAAAAAGCCCGGGATGCACAAGATGCTGGCCGGGCTGACGCAGGCGCATACGTCACCGATGAGTATCGGCAAACACAGCTTTACGCTGACCACGGTACCCGTGATTGACGAGAACAGCCAGCGTCAGGGAACGGCCGTTGAATGGACCGAGCGCACGGCGGACATGGCTGCACAGTCTGAAGTCGAGGAACTGGTGCGGGCCGCCAATGACGGCGACTTCAGCAAACGCATCGCCGTCGAGAGCAAAGAAGGTTTTCTCAAGGCATTGGCCGTGGGCATCAATGGGCTGATGGATACCAGCCAAGTGGGCCTGAAAGACGTGGTTCGCGTGCTGGGGGCGTTGGCCAAAGGCGACCTTACCGAGAAGATAACCGGGGAACACAAAGGTACTTGGGGACAGATGAAAGACGACGCCAACGCCACCGTTGACCGCCTGACCGAGATCGTCAGCCAGATCAAGGAGTCGACCGAATCGATCAACGTCGCCTCGAAGGAAATCGCCTCAGGCAACACCGACCTGTCTTCGCGCACCGAAGAACAGGCCTCCAGCCTCGAGGAAACCGCGTCGTCCATGGAAGAGCTGACCTCGACCGTGAAACAGAACGCCGAGAACGCGAGACAGGCCAATCAGCTGGCGGCTGGGGCCTCGGATGTCGCCGTGCGCGGCGGTGACGTGGTCGGTCAGGTCGTGACCACCATGAGCTCGATCAACGAGAGCTCGAAGAAGATCGTCGACATCATCAGCGTCATCGATGGCATCGCCTTCCAGACCAATATCCTGGCACTGAATGCGGCGGTCGAAGCCGCCCGGGCCGGGGAACAGGGTCGCGGTTTTGCGGTGGTGGCCACCGAAGTCAGAAACCTCGCCCAGCGCAGTGCGGCGGCGGCCAAGGAGATCAAGGAGCTCATTGGGGACTCCGTCGAGAAGGTCGGCGCCGGCACCAAGCTGGTCGACGAAGCCGGCAAGACGATGGAAGAGATTGTGAGCTCGGTGAAGCGGGTGACGGACATCATGGCCGAGATCACGGCGGCCAGCCAGGAGCAGAGCACCGGGATTGAGCAGGTGAACCAGGCGATCACGCAGATGGATGAGGTGACGCAGCAGAATGCGGCGCTGGTGGAACAGGCAGCGGCGGCGGCCGAGAGCATGGAAGAGCAGGCGGGGAATCTGTCGCAGGCGGTGTCGATCTTCAAGCTGACCCAGCAGGCGGGGCGTCCGGCGATGGTGAAGCCGGCTGCGGCGAAGGTGGCGAATCTGTCGAACCACCGCAAGCCGGCACAGCTTGCGCATCACGCACCGGCCAAGCCAAAGAGTGTAAAAGCGGCAGGCGGCGGGGATACGGAATGGAATGAGTTTTAGCGCAAGCAGCAAAACAACGATCCGTCATTCCCGCGTCCCTCGGGACTTCCTTTGGTCGTAGCGGGAATGACGGGAAATAGGGCAAATGTAGGACGCGCAAAGCGCAGCGCGCCCACCCTACATCGGACGGCCGACTTTTTCAGCGGTTGGAATGTCGGAATTGAGGCGCGAACAGAGACCGGAAAAACGGATACATGTCATGACACAAACAATTCACACCCCAAAGACCAATATCGCGGGCGCCTTGCCACGCAGACGTTTCAATGCAATGCCACTGTGGGCGCGCCTGTTGGCATCTATTGCGCTGATACTGGCCGTGGTGTGGTCGGTCATGATCTATCTTACCTATACCGCGAGGCGCGATAGTTCCATTGCGCAAGCACAGAATTTTGCCGAAAGCGTCAATCAGATGACGCTTTCGACCGTTACCGCAATGATGATTACCGGTGTTGTACAGCAACGAGGCGTATTCCTGGACCAGATACGCAATTCAAATGATGTCAACGACATTCGCGTATTCCGCCACGCTCCCATCGTCGCCCAATTCGGCCCCGGCACGGCGGACAGCGCACCCACGCCGGAAGAAAAAAACGCCATGGAAAGTGGGCGGACGGTTTTCAAGGTCGCGGAAGATCAAAGTCACCTGAACGCCATTTTCCCCGTGCGTGCATCGCGCAATTTTCTGGGCAAGGATTGCCTACTATGCCACCAGGTCAAGGACGGCGAAGTCATTGGCGGGGTCAGCATGCGCGTCAGCCTGAAAAAGACACAGGCCGAACTGCAGAGTTTCACCTGGCAGATTTCCATTCTGGCCTTTAGCCTGAGCCTGCCCTTGCTCGGCGCAATATTTCTGCTCATACGCCGCAATGTTGCCAAGCCACTGGGAGGAGAACCAGCCGAGGCAACGGAAATGGCCAACCGCATTGCGGCGGGTGATCTAACCACAACAATTTCTGTAAAACGAGGTGACACCTCGAGCCTGATGGCGTCCATGGCAAAGATGCAATCCCACCTGATTGAGCGCAATGACACGGATGCCAAGACTGCCAGCGAGATGCTACGCGTCAAGAACGCCCTGGATCGCGTCACTTCCTGCGTGATGATCGCCGACGTAGACGGCAAGATCATCTACATGAACGAAGCCGTGAAGCAGATGTTTCGCGACGACGAAGCCGACATCCGCAAGGACTTGCCGAATTTCAGCGTCAACACGGTGCTCGGATTCAGTGTGGATCAATTCCACAAGCAACCGGGAATGCACAAATTGCTCGCCCGGCTGACGCAGACGCACAAGTCGTCGATGATTCTCGGTAACCACAGCTTCAACTTGACCACCGTGCCGGTAATTGACGAGAACAACCAGCGCCAGGGCACGGCTGTGGAGTGGACCGAACGCACCGCCGATATCGCCGCACAAGGTGAAGTCCAGGGTCTGGTGCGGGCCGCCAACGACGGCGACTTCAGCAAACGCATTGTCGTTGAAGGCAAGGAAGGCTACTTAAAGGGGCTGGCAGAAGGCATTAACGCATTGATGGATACCAGCGAGGTCGGCCTGAATGACGTAGTACGTGTGCTCGCCGCACTGGCCAAGGGTGACCTGACCGAAAAGATCAGCGGCGAATACAAAGGCACCTGGGGCGTTATGAAAAGTGATGCGAATACGACCGTCGACCGCCTCGCCGAAATCGTCTCCAGCATCAAGGAATCTACCGAATCCATCTCAGTCGCTTCCAAGGAAATTGCCCTGGGCAACACCGACCTGTCTTCGCGCACCGAAGAACAGGCCTCCAGCCTCGAAGAAACCGCGTCGTCCATGGAAGAGCTGACCTCGACCGTGAAACAGAACGCCGAGAACGCCCGCCAAGCCAATCAGCTGGCCGCCGGGGCCTCGGATGTCGCCGTGCGCGGCGGTGACGTGGTCGGTCAGGTCGTGACCACCATGAGCTCGATCAACGAGAGCTCGAAGAAGATCGTCGACATCATCAGCGTCATCGACGGCATCGCCTTCCAGACCAACATCCTGGCCTTGAACGCGGCGGTGGAAGCCGCCCGGGCCGGCGAGCAGGGTCGCGGCTTTGCGGTGGTCGCCACCGAAGTACGCAATCTGGCCCAGCGCAGTGCGGCGGCGGCCAAGGAGATCAAGGAGCTCATTGGGGATTCTGTCGAGAAGGTTGGCGCGGGCACCAAGCTGGTGGACGAAGCCGGCAAGACGATGGAAGAGATCGTGAGCTCGGTCAAGCGGGTGACGGACATCATGGCCGAGATCACGGCAGCGAGCCAGGAGCAGAGCACCGGTATCGAGCAGGTGAACCAGGCGATCACGCAGATGGATGAAGTCACACAGCAGAATGCGGCGCTGGTGGAACAGGCGGCGGCGGCGGCGGAGAGCATGGAAGAGCAGGCGGGGAATCTGTCGCAGGCGGTGTCGATCTTCAAGCTGACCCAGCAGGCGGGGCGTCCGGCGATGGTGAAACCAGCAGCGACCGTAGCGCGGTTAAGGCAAACCCAGGTGCGAAGTTAGCTGATGCCCGACCACCACAATTCTTGAAAAAACCTTTGAAGGTGCCACGATGCTACACAAGCTGACGTTGCGATGGAAGATGCTGTTGTCACTAGGGCTCGCGTTTGCGCTGTTCGTTGCTGCAATTGCCTTGGCGGTCAACGGGCTAAGTCGGGTAAGCACCCGATTTGAACAGTTCATCGAGCAAGATGACGCGTTATCCCAATCGATTTCATGGATGTATGCACAGGGCCTGCAAATGGGCCAAGCCGTGCGCAACATCGTTCTCGACCCAGGAACCAAGGCCGCGTACAAGAATCTTGACGACGCGGGAGTGGAGTTCCAAAAGGCGCTTGACCGCGGCCTTGCGTTGGCAAAAAACGAGCCGCAAACATTGAAGGTGCTCGAAGAAATTGCCAGGATGCGAGCTGCGCAGCAACCATTGCAGCAGTCAATTGCGCAGGCCGCAAAGTCCGACAAATCCATGGCGATGCAATTGCTGAACGAGAAAGAAACCCCGTCGTGGCGAGAGATGAAAGGTCGCCTGCTGGAGTTGATCAAGGCGAAATCCGCGCAGGTGAAGAGTGAGCAAACCACTATCATCGCGGCAGCACAGCGTGCGGTCTGGTTGAGCTTCGGTCTTGGGCTTGCGGCGCTACTTGCAGGATTGTCGATCATCGTCTGGCTGACACGTTCGATCACCAGGCAACTCGGCGGCGAACCGGCGGCCGCCACCGCCGTGGCGAATCGCGTGGCCGGCGGCAATTTTTCCTCGGAAATTCCCGTGCGACGTGGCGATACGACAAGCCTCATGGCCTCCATGGCCAGGATGCAGCACGATCTGAAGGCGCGCATTGACGGGGACGCCAAGACCGCGGCCGAAATGCTGCGCGTCAAGAACGCCCTGGATCGCGTCACGTCCTGCGTAATGATTGCCGACGTAGCCGGCAATATTATCTACATGAACGAAGCGATAAGGCAGATGTTTCGCGAGGACGAGGTGGATATCCGCAAGGATCTACCGAACTTCAACGTCGCCACAGTGATCGGCTCCAGCGTGGACCAGTTTCACAAGCAACCGGGCTTTCACAAAATGTTGGCCGGGCTCACGCAGACGCACAAATCCTCGATGAATCTGGGCAACCACAGTTTTCAATTGACGACATTGCCGGTGATTGATGAGAACAACCAGCGCCAGGGCACAGCGGTGGAATGGGTGGAGCGCACGGCCGATGTTGCCGCACAAGCCGAAGTTGAAGCGTTGGTAGAGGCTGCCAACGGGGGAGACTTCAGCAAGCGCATTGCGGTCGATGGCAAGGAAGGATTTCTGCAATCACTGGCATTGGGAATCAATACGCTGATGCAAACCAGCTCGGTGGGCCTGCACGAAGTGGTGCGAGTACTTGGCGCGCTGGCCAAAGGTGACCTCACGGAAAAAATTACCAACGACTACAAAGGTACCTTCGGACAATTGAAGGATGATGCCAACCTGACCGTCGACCGTCTCACGGAGATCGTATCGAGCATCAAAGAATCCACCGAGTCGATTGCGCTCGCCTCCAAGGAAATTGCCGCTGGGAATACTGATCTTTCAGGCAGGACCGAGCAGCAGGCATCCAGCCTTGAAAAAACAGCCGCCTCGATGGTGGAGTTGACCGGTACCGTGAAGCAGAACGCCGAGAACGCCCGCCAAGCCAATCAGCTGGCCGCCGGGGCCTCGGATGTCGCCGTGCGCGGCGGTGACGTGGTCGGTCAGGTCGTGACCACCATGAGCTCGATCAACGAGAGCTCGAAGAAGATCGTCGACATCATCAGCGTCATCGACGGCATCGCCTTCCAGACCAATATCCTGGCGCTGAACGCGGCGGTCGAAGCGGCCCGGGCGGGCGAACAGGGCCGCGGCTTTGCGGTCGTGGCCACCGAAGTGCGCAACCTCGCCCAGCGCAGCGCGGCGGCGGCCAAGGAGATCAAGGAGCTCATTGGGGACTCCGTCGAGAAGGTCGGCGCGGGCACCAAGCTGGTCGACGAAGCCGGCAAGACGATGGAAGAGATTGTGAGCTCGGTGAAGCGGGTGACGGACATCATGGCCGAGATCACGGCGGCCTCCCAGGAGCAGAGCACCGGTATCGAGCAGGTGAATCAGGCGATCACGCAGATGGATGAGGTGACGCAGCAGAATGCGGCGCTGGTGGAACAGGCCGCAGCGGCCGCCGAGAGCATGGAAGAGCAGGCGGGGAATCTGTCGCAGGCGGTTGGGATATTCCGTCTCGCGGGAAATGCGGCAAGCGGCGGACAGAGACAGGTGGGACAGGTTGAGCGGCGGGAAACGGCGAGCCGGCCGAAGAATGTGGCGCGTTTGCCGAAGCGCGACAAATCGGCGATTACAAAGCCAAAAGCTGTCGGCGGCACCGATGAATGGTCGGAATTCTAATGTCTTTGCACCAATCTGCCGATATCCCTTATACAAATCTGCAAGTTCGCAAGTCCGCGAACCGGCTACCGGTAGCATCCAACAGGAGCAGTAAACGTCATGAGAACGGAATCCTCGCGCGCGAAGAATGTGGAAGCACCCGTCAGCGATAAAGTGCGTGAATTTGCATTTGACGATCATGATTTCGACCGCATCTGCAAGTTGATTTACCAGCATGCCGGCATCTCGCTTTCACGGCAAAAACGCGACATGGTGTACAGCCGCGTCGCCCGCCGTGTGCGCGCGCTGGGTCTGAATAACTTCGATGCTTACCTGTCACATCTGGACAATAGCGGGCCGGACGAATGGCAGGCGTTCACCAATTCATTGACGACCAACCTGACTTCATTTTTTCGCGAGGGCCATCACTTTCCGATTCTGGCTGAGCATGTGGCGCACCTGCGGCACCGGCCCATCCGCATCTGGTGCACGGCCGCGTCAACCGGCGAGGAGCCCTACTCGCTGGCCATCACCATGGCCGAGGCGATCGGCACCAAGGCATCACAAGTAAGGATTCTGGCCAGCGATATCGACACCAATGTCCTCGACCAGGCCGAGCGCGGCGACTACACGGCGGAGCGGGTCGAAAAGATGGAACGCTCGCGACTCGAACGATTCTTCCTGTGCGGCTCGGGCCCCAACGAAGGGCGTGTCAAGGTACGCCAGGAATTGCGCGACATGATCACCTTCCAGCGCATCAACCTGCTGGACAGCGACTGGAAACTGGCGGGGCCGTTTGACGCTATTTTCTGCCGCAACGTGATGATCTATTTCGACAAGCCCACACAGGCGCGCATCCTTGAGCGATTTGCGCCGCTACTGCGCCCGGATGGACTGTTGTTCGCCGGTCATTCCGAGAGTCTGTTTCACGTCAGCCACCTGTTTCAGCTTCGCGGTAAAACGGTGTATGGACTGTCTCCGCGCTATCTCGCGCCGGCCGCGCCATGAATCAGGTCGCCGCAAGACCGTCCAGAACGCCGGGGCCGATGCCGACCGGCGTGGACAGTCAATGTTTTGCTTCGAATCTGTACTTCGATAGGGTGCACGCCGTCGATGCGGCCAAGATCCTTCCCGGCGAGTACTACGCGACCGGCGAGAATATGCTCATCGTCACGGTACTGGGTTCCTGTGTGTCCGCGTGCATTCGCGATCCCGACCTCCAGATCGGCGGCATGAACCATTTCATGCTGCCGGAGAGCGATCCGGGCAAGGACTGCGCAGGCCCACTTTCCAAGGCCGCGCGTTACGGCAGCTATGCCATGGAATTGCTAATCAACCACCTGTTGAAAATGGGCGCGCGGCACAATCGGCTTGAGGCCAAGGTATTTGGCGGCGGGAATGTTCTGCCCGGCTTCACCAAGATGAATGTCGGCCAGCGCAATGCGGATTTCGTCCTGCAGTTTTTGAAATCGGAACAGATCCGCGTGACCGCGCGCGATCTGGTCGACATTTGTCCGCGCAAGGTTTACTTCTTCCCCACCACCGGCCGTGTGCTGGTGAAAAGACTGGCTGTGATGACCAACACCACCGTGATGGAACGCGAAATCGAGTACCGCAAGAAACTGGAGCAAGCCAAGGGTGGTGGCGAAGTTGAATTGTTCTAGCCGGAATATGCCGATTTTCCCGATCGGTTACGTATTGCACAACCGGACACACCTGAACATAACTGGAGTACACAAGTGATTGCCGCCAAGCCATCGGTTTCAAAAAAAATAAAAGTGTTGATCGTCGATGATTCAGCACTGATACGTTCGCTGTTGACCGAGATCGTCAATCGTCAGCCAGACATGATCGCCGTCGGCGCGGCCTCGGACCCGCTGGTGGCGCGCGAGATGATCCGCGCGCTCAATCCGGACGTACTGACGCTCGACGTCGAGATGCCGCGCATGGACGGCCTGGAGTTTCTGCGCAACCTGATGCGGCTGCGGCCGATGCCGGTGGTGATGGTATCCACGCTGACCGCACGCGGCGCCGAATCGACCATGCGCGCACTGGAACTGGGCGCCATCGATTACGTGACCAAGCCCAAAATCGATATCCACCATGGCGTCAAGGAAGCCGGCCAGGAGATCGTCGACAAAATTCGCGTTGCCTCCGCCGCGAAAATGCGCACCGTTATTCCTTCGGCCGCGCCACGACCGGTACTAGCATCCGTGGGAAACCGCCGGGCCAGCACGGAAAAGATCATCATCATCGGCGCCTCCACCGGCGGCACCGAGGCAGTCAAGGAGTTGCTGATGCAGTTGCCGCCGGATAGTCCCGGCGTGCTCATCGCACAGCACATGCCCGCGGGCTTCACGCTAAATTTCGCCAATCGCCTCAATACGCTGTGCCGCATCAGTGTGAAGGAGGCGGTTGATGGCGAGTATCGCCCCGGGCGGCCGCCATCTGGCACTCGACCGCAGCGGTGCCAATTACATCACGCGTATTCTCGACACCGATCTCGTCAATCGCCATCGCCCCTCGGTGGAAGTGCTGTTCAAATCCGCCGCCAAGCATGCAGGCCGCAACGTGCTCGGCGTGATGCTGACGGGCATGGGCAAGGACGGCGCGACGGCCATGCTGGAAATGAAACAGGCAGGCGCCTACAACGTCGCGCAGGACGAGGCGAGCTGCGTGGTGTTCGGCATGCCGCGCGAAGCGATTGCCACCGGCGCGGTGGATGAAGTACTGCCACTGAACAAAATTGCCGGCCATTTGCTGGCCCATGTCACGGCGTCGGGCACGGAACGTTTTCGCGTTTAAGTGCGGGTACGCAGGCGGTGGCCAGCAGCCATTCACGCGTCACGTTGTAATTTCGGAGCAAGCGTGCGGGAAAACAAGAACAGTCGTTCACGATGCCCGCCGCCCCGTGCAGCCGTGCCGTGTTCCTGTGGCGTGCCACGCAAATTTCCACTTGAAACTCCAGCATGGTCGGGGCTCGTGGACACAAAATGCCTGAAACACCTCGCCAGTGCTTGACTCTCGTCCCGCCCCCCGAACACAGCAGACCTGACCGAGATACAGCGTGGATGAGCCCAATCTGTATTACGACGACCAGATCGGCGCCGACGCGGCGAAGATTTTGCCGGGCGAGTATTACGTCACCACGCGCGACATGGTGCTGGTGACGGTTCTCGGCTCCTGCGTCACCACCTGCATCCGCGACAAGCTGTCGGCATCGGCGGGGCGAATCATTTCATGCTGCCCGATGCAGGCCCGGGGATCGATCACCCCGCCAACAACTCGGCGAACCACGGCGCATTTGCCATGGAAATGCTGATCAACAATCTGCTGGTACTGGGTGCACATCGCGCGCAACTCGAAGCCAAGGTGTTTGGCGGTGGCAATGTGCTTCCCGGCCAGTCACAATCAGAAACCGGTGCGCGCAATACGCAATTCGCGTTGCTCTTCCTTGCCACCGAAAAGATTCCGGTCGTGGCCAGGGATCTCGGCGGTGATTATCCCCGCAAGGTCTATTTTTTCCCGAAGACCGGCAAGGTACTGGTAAAAACGATGCACCGTATGCACAACAACACGATCGTGGAGCGGGAGGCACAATACAGTGCGCGCCTGCGGAGTATCCCGGTAGAGGGTGAGATCGAGCGGTCGGCGTGAAGAAGTGGCTGCGGTGTGCCTGTGCAGTATAGTTATTGGACGTTCTCAGGGGCACTTCTGAAAGCGCCGTCGTTCGCCCCCTCCCATCGGCCCGCGTCGCGATCGTCGCGCTTCACGCCACTGGTCGCACACATCCGCGCATCGCCGGAGAAAGCTGGCAATCACCCTCTTTTTCCACCGACGGACGTGGCGCGCGCTTACGCACAATATGGAGATGGATATCGGGCCGTCCGCGTTGGGCGGCTGCCGCATCACGCGCCAACACCGGCGCGAATTGCTCAACGGCAGGCTCATGGGAAAGAAGATGACGCATTTGGTAAAGTCCATTCTCGGGTCGTTGTGCGGCGCGGTGCTGATGATAGCGACGAACAATGCAACCGCCCAGGGAAATCGCATTTACAGTTTCGCGGTTGTCCCGCAATACAGTGCGACGGAACTGCACAAGGAATGGACGCCGGTCCTGCAGCGCATTTCCCGCGATACCGGCATTGCTCTCGAACTGCGGATTGCCGCGTCGATTCCGAAATTTGAAGCCGAATTTCTGAAAGGCACGCCTGATTTTGCGTACATGAACCCCTATCACGCGGTGATGGCCAAACAGGCCCACGCCTATCTGCCGATCCTGCGCGACAGCCAGCCGCTGTCTGGCATTTTGCTGGCGCGGCGGGATGGCGCCTACCAATCCATACGCGACCTGAATGGCCAGACGATTGCATTTCCGGCGCCCAACGCGTTCGGCGCGTCGCTATACATGCGCGCATTGCTGGCCGAGGATGCCGGAATCAAGATCGAGCCGCGCTACGTCAAGACCCATTCAAACGTCTATCGGCACGTGATCCGCAAAGATGTCGCGGCGGGCGGCAGCGTGAATGCTGCATTCAACGATGAGGTGCCCGAGGTCCGCGAGCAGTTGCGCATCATTTACCAGACACCCGAAGTGGCGTCGCATCCGGTGGTGGTGCATCCACGTGTCCCGCATGCCGTGAGCAAAGCAATTGCCGAGATCTTTCTGGCGTTGGGCAAGGACGAGGGCGGCCGCGCGCTGTTGAAAGACATTCGCACACCCAGGCCGGTCGCCGCGAACTATGAACGCGACTATTTGCCGCTGGAGAAACTGAACATCCGGAAATACCTCATGACGGAGAAAGAATAGCGGCATGGACGGATCGGCAACGATGGACAAGGATACGAATAACCAGCAGCCCCAAGCGCCACCGCCTGTCACGCCAAGGCCGCGCGGCTTGTCGCGTTGGCTGCCCCGCAGCCTGATGCATCAACTGATGCTGCTGACGACCGTTTGCCTGCTGATTTCCATCCTGAGCTACGGTGCCTACACCGCCCGAAAGCAAACCGCCCTCGCCGCTCAGACCATCAACGCACAAATGGCGGCGCTTGCCCAGAATCTGGCGACCATCAATGCCCATTTCATGATTACCGATGATCTGGCGGAAATAGAAGCCATCACGATGCAGACGGCGACGGTTCCCGGGATCCATTCAGTGGTCGTGACTGACGCGGCGGGCAAGCCGATGAGCGAGATCGTCAATCGTGGCGGCCGCTGGTCAATCGGCTTCAGCACGGAAAAATTGGCCGTACCGGCCTTTGCCAAACCTGTCACACAAATCGAGAAACAGGACGCCACCTTGTCGACGTGGCGCCGGGCGGTCGGCAGCGCCGAAATACTTTCAGCGTGGCATCCGGTCTCCGCGGGCTCGCCACTGGGATGGGTGCGCGTAAGCTACGGCCTGGAAAGTTTGCATCAAGCTGCGGTGGATATCTGGACGCAGGCGCTGCTTGCCATCGCATTGGCGGTCGGCATGACGCTTTCCCTGCTGGCGCTTCTGTTGCGCCCCCCCATGCGCGCGCTACAAGCAGCAACGCGATTCGCGGGTGAACTGGACCATGCCCTCGGTGCAAAAATTCAAGTCTCCACCGGCGCCGCCGAAATCATGGCGCTCGACAATGCATTGAACATCGTGTCAACGCGCCTCCTTGCCCAGAACACGGACTTGAACAATCAAAAATTCGCGCTTGACCAGCATGCGATTGTCAGCATCACCGATCTCGACGGAAATATCACCTACGCCAATGATCGATTCTGCGAAATCAGCGGCTATTCACGCGCTGAATTGATGGGCAAGAACCACCGCATCGTCAAATCAGGCTTTCACCCGGCCGAACTTTTTACCGAGCTCTGGCACACCATTTCTACCGGCAATGTCTGGCACGGCGAGATCAAGAACCGCAAGAAGGACGGCAGCCCTTACTGGGTCGATGCCACCATCGTGCCGTTACCGGGTGCCGACGGGCTGCCACGTCAATACATCGGTATTCGTACCGATATCACCGCCAGCAAAAATGCCGGACGCGAGTTGGCGCGCGAACGCCAACGGCTGGACAACATCATTGAAGGCACCAACGTCGGCACATGGGAATGGAACCTCGAGACCGGCGAGACCATCCTGAATGAACGTTGGGCACAGATCGTCGGCTACACGCTGGCCGAACTGGGCGCTACCACCATTGACACCTGGATGGCGCGGGCGCACCCGGATGACGTAAGTCAGGTCCGAGAACGGATTGCGCGGCATTTCCGCGGCGAAACACCGGCGCTGGAATGTGAATTTCGCGTGCGGCACAAGAACGGTCACTGGGTCTGGGTATTGACGCGTGGCAAGATCATCGGCCGCCGCAACGATGGCGGGCTGCACTGGATGGCGGGCACGCACATGGACATCAGCGAGCGCAAGCAGGCCGAGGCGGAAATCCAGCGTAGCGCGCAGCTGTTGCGCGGTTCGATCAATGCACTGGACGATGCTTTCGCGCTGTTCGACCCCGAGGACCGGCTGGTGCTGTGTAACCAGCGTTACCGGGATCTTTACGAAGACAGCGCCGACATGATCGTGCCGGGCAACAGCTTTGAGCATATTGTCCGTACCGGCGCCGAGCGCGGCCAATATGCGGAAGCCATCGGGCGCATTGATGAGTGGGTTGCCGAGCGCCTGGCGCTCCACCGCCAACCCTCGTCGCAGCTGATACAACGGTTCAGCGATGGGCGGGTGTTGCGCGTGGTCGAGCGCAAAATGGCTGACGGGCATACGGTCGGCTTTCGCATCGACATCACCGAACTGGTGCGCGCCACCGAGGCCGCACAGGCGGCGTCACAGGCGAAGAGCCAGTTCCTGGCCAACATGAGCCACGAAATCCGCACGCCAATGAATGCGATCCTCGGCATGCTTGCTCTGCTGCGCAAGACGGAACTTTCATCGCGTCAGGCCGATTACGCCGGTAAAACCGAAGGCGCCGCGCGATCCCTCCTCGGCCTGCTGAACGAGATACTGGATTTTTCCAAGGTCGAGGCGGGCAAGATGACGCTCGACCCGCATCCATTCCGCATCGACCAGTTGCTGCGCGACTTGTCGGTCATCCTCTCGGCGAACGTCGGACCGAAAAAAGTCGAGGTGCTGTTCGATATCGATCCGGCGCTGCCTCACGATTTGGTTGGCGATGCGATGCGGTTGCAGCAGGTGCTGATCAATCTGAGTGGCAATGCCATCAAGTTCACCGCAGAAGGCGAGGTGGTGGTGTCGATAACAGTCCTGCATCAGGATGTGAATTCCGTCACGCTGGAGATCGCCGTGCGCGACACCGGCATCGGCATCGCGCCGGAGAACCAGGCTCGCATCTTCAGCGGATTCTCGCAGGCCGAGGCGTCCACCACCCGGCGCTTTGGTGGTACCGGTCTCGGTGTTGCTATCAGCCAGCGCCTGGTGGCGCTGATGGGGGGCGAGCTCAAACTCGAGAGCGCGCTCGGTAAAGGCAGCCGCTTTCATTTTTGTGTCACGTTGCCGCTGGCGGCCGCTTCCTCGGAGCATGCAACGGACAAGGCGCCCTCACCCGCATCGATGCGCGCACTCGTCGTCGACGACAACCCTACCGCCTGTGCCGTGCTGGCACGCATGGGCCGATCGCTCGGCTGGACAATTGATATTGCCCATAGCGGCGAACAGGCGCTGGAAATGCTGCAATCGCAGACCGCGGCCGACATTGCCTGCCAGATGGTGTTCATGGATTGGCAGATGTCGGGGATGGATGGTTGGGAAACCTGCCGGCGCATTCGCGCGCTCGGGCCGCGCGGCGCGACGCCCATCGTGGTGATGGTCACGGCGCATGGCCACGAGATGCTCGCGCAGCGCAGCGAGACAGAACAGGCGCTGCTAGATGGCTTCCTGGTCAAGCCGGTTACCGCATCGATGCTGTTCGATGCGGTAACCGATGCTCGCGCCCGCCTTGAGGGTCCGCACCCTCATTCGGCCTCCCATGCGCCGCCACGCACGCATGGCGCGCGGCGCGCCACCGCCGAAGCGCGGCGCCTGGCGGGGATACGCATTCTCGTTGCGGAGGACAACCTCATTAACCAGCAAGTTGCGCGCGAATTGCTTGAAGGTGAAGGCGCGCTGGTACAGATTGCCAACCACGGACAGGAGGCGATCGAGGCGCTTGCCGCCGCACAGCCAATGTTCGATGCCGTGCTGATGGATCTGCAGATGCCGGTGATGGATGGCTTCACCGCGACCAGCCGGATCCGTCAGGACCTCGGGCTACAGGCCTTGCCCATCATCGCGATGACCGCCAACGCCATGTCCTCCGATCGCGAGGCGTGCCTGGCCGCCGGCATGAACGACCACGTCGGCAAACCCTTTGACCTGAGCCACTTGGTGCGCGTGCTGAGTAAGCACACAGGCCGTCAGGACCGGCCAGACGATGCCGCCACCGTGGCTGCCGGACCAACCGCCCTTCCAATGAACGTGAATGCAGCCGCCATCGCCGTGGGCGTGGATATCGCTGCCGCGCTTGACCGTATCGAGGACAATCGGGAGCTCTATCATGACCTGCTGCGCATCTTTGTTCAGGATCTGGCTGATATGCCCTCCCAGCTCTCCTCTCTCGTTTCGCAGGGCGATGATGAAGCGGTCCTCCGCATTTTGCACACGCTCAAGGGCGTGGCTGCGACGCTTGGCGCGTCGACACTCACATCCTCGGCTGTCTTGTATGAGGATCTATTCAAGTCCGGCCCCACGCGCACCGAAGCGGTCGCGGCCATGAAACGTGCCACCGCTGACATCACTGCTGCGGGCGTGAACCTTGCGGCACTATTGCACTTGCTGGAGATTGAAGAGGATTCCTGCGCATCCCAATGAAATGAAAAAGTGCGGGCAAGCCGAACCTTTCTGCTGACGGCGCGCATGCCTGTGTAGATCTCATTGTTCTTTGCCAACCCGCAGCCGGCGCTTACCGATGCAAGGCTTGCAGGGTATCGGCTGAGTTAGCCGGTATTCACCCGCTTTTTTCAGGCATTGTTCGGCTCCCGTGCTGAGCATACTTAATTCAGTTCTTTCACTGCGGGCCGGGAAGTCATCCGTACCCGTTCGAGAGGGGAATTCAACAACATGCTGTGGCGCAAATACGATTGGACCGCGGCAACTGCGATTCCGGCAGTCGTGTTCCTGCTCGGGTTATGCATTTCCGCCACAGCGGGCTGGTGGGTAAAGCGCGACATCGATACAAAGTCCGAGGCCACGTTTCAACACAGCGTGGACCGCGTCTCCGCGGAAATATCGCGACGCTTTCGGCAGCCGCTCTATGGGCTGCAAGGTGCAAAGGGCATGTATGCCGCCAACTCGCAAATCACGCGCGCACAATTTCGCGCCTATGTCGACTCGCGTGATCTGGCGCGTGAGTTCCCCGGCGTAAACGGTTTCGGTTTCATCAAGCGCGTTCCGCGCACGGATCTGGACGCGTTCCTTGCCGCCGAAAGAGCCGACGACGCGCCGCAGTTCGCTATCCGCCGGCTCGGCAACGAGAACATGCTGGTCCCCAAGGATCTATACATCATCAAGTTCATCGAGCCTCTCGGCCACAATTTTGCCGCCTTTGGGCTCGATCTGGGGTCCGAGCGCCTGCGGCGAGCCGGCATTGAACAAGCCATCGAGACCGGTGACCCCACGCTCAGCGCGCCGATCACACTGGTGCAGGATGAACGGCGCGGCGCGGGATTCCTGTTATTCGTGCCGGTGTTTCGGCACGGCACGGACCCAACGACAGCCAGCCAACGGCGGTCGGCGTTGATCGGTCTGTTATACGCCCCGATGTTCGCGGCGGATTTGCTGCGTGGCATCGCCGATGTCGACGCAGAATTAGCGGATTTCGAACTGTACGACGTTACCGGCACCGCCGGCTCGGTACCGGCGAGCCAGCGCGTTTTCGATTCCTTCAACAGCGCCAGTCATCCCGGCCATATCATCGCAACGCCGCTCCACAGCCGCTTCCAGGCGATGCGCAATGTGGAGTTGCCTGGTCGTGACCTCAAGCTGCGGGTGCGCAGCACACCGCAGTTTGACGCGACCATTTCAGGCTCGCCTCCTTGGTTGCTGTTCGCGGGAGGCGCACTGATCAGCGCCATGCTCGCCATGTTGCTGCGAAAACAAGCGTCCGGCCGCCATCGCGCCGAGGTATTTGCGCAGCACATGACCACCGATCTCGAACGCCTCGCACAGGTGGCCAAGCACACCTCGAATGCGGTGCTGATCACCGACCGTGAGTTGCGCATCACCTGGGTCAACGAGGGCTTCAATCGTATCTACACGCAATTCAACGGCCGTGCACCCGGTGATATGTCGGGCAAAACTCTCAACGAACTCCTCAAGCTCACCAGCGGCAAAATCGAGCCGGCCATGTTGAAGACGCTGGCCAATGCGATTGCCAGCGGCGCCTGCTGCCGTATCGAGATTTCCCACCGCGCGGAAGGTGGCTGCGAGCACTGGCTCGATGTCGAGCTACAACCGCTACATGATTCCCGTGGCGAACTGACCGGCTACATGGAGATCGGCAGCGACATCACCGAACGCAAACGCGCAGACATTGAACTGCGCAAGTTGTCGCGCGCGATCGAGCAAAGCCCGGCCTCTATCGTCATTACCGACCGCGCTGGATTGATCGACTATGTAAATCCCCGCTTTGAACAGGTATCGGGTTACCCAAAAGCCGAAGTGATCGGCCGGAATCCTCGCATTCTCCAGTCCGGGCGCACGGCGCCGGCGGTCTACAAGGAACTTTGGGCGGCGATTTCGGCCGGCGAAGAATGGCGCGGCGAGCTTTGCAACCGTCGCAGGAACGGCGAGCCGTATTGGGAAATTGCCGCGATCTCGGGTGTCAGGGGGGAAAACGGCGAGATTGAGCACTACATCGCCGTAAAGGAGGACATCACTGATCGCAGGCAGGCGGAGATGGAATCACGCCACCAAAGCGAGGTGATGAGCAGTGTGCTGGAGAACCTTCCTTGCGGCTTGAGCGTGTTCAACGCCGACCTGCGCCTGGTCGCCGAGAACGCTAAATTCCGGCACATCCTCGACCTGCCGGACACGCTGTTCGACGTGGCGCTTCCCGATTTCGAGGACATCATTCGCTTCAGCGCCGCGCGCGGCGAGTACGGCACGGATGACATCGAAGCCACGGTGAAGGCGATCGTCGACCGTGCGCGGCTGCCATCGGTACCATACCAGTTTGAACGCATCGGTCCGACCGGTACGCCGCTGGAAATCCGTGGCAGCCCGATGCCAGGTGGCGGCTTCGTGACCACCTATACCGATATCAGCGCTCGCCGCCAGGCAGAGACCGAAGTCAAGCGCAGCACCGAGCTGTTGCGCGGCGCCATCGACGCCATCGACGAGGCATTCGTGCTGTTTGATCCCGATGACCGGCTGGTTTTTTGCAACGACAAATATCGACATATTTTCGGCTCAATGGCGGAACCGATCGTGCCGGGAATGTCTTTCGAGGATGTCCTGAGAAGATATGCGGAGCACTACGAGTGCCCGGCGCACAGTACGTCGGTCGATGAATGGGTGGCCGAGCGCAAGGCCGCGCATAATACAGGCGACACCACGGTGGTGCAGCGCCTGAACGACGGCCGCAGCCTGCGTATTGTCGAGCGCAGGATGCCCGACGGCCACATCGTCGGTTTTCGCATCGATATCACGGAGCTGGTACGTGCGACCGAGGCCGCGCAGGAAGCCAAAGCCATTGCCGAGGCCGCCACCATCGCCAAGAGCCAATTCCTCGCCAACATGAGCCACGAAATCCGCACGCCGATGAACGCGATCCTCGGCATGCTTGCGCTGCTGCGCAAGACCGAGCTCACCAACCGCCAGGCAGACTACGCCGCCAAGACCGAGGGCGCCGCGCGCGCGCTACTGGGACTGCTCAACGATATCCTGGACTTTTCGAAGGTCGAAGCCGGCAAGATGACGCTCGACCCGCATCCGTTTCGCATCGACCAGTTGCTGCGCGACCTGTCGGTCATTCTCTCTGCCAACATCGGCCCGAAAAATGTCGAAGTACTGTTCGACATCGATCCGGCGCTGCCGCGGCATCTTGTCGGCGATGCGATGCGATTGCAGCAGGTACTGATCAACCTGAGCGGCAATGCCATCAAGTTCACCGCCGAAGGTGAAGTGGTGGTGTCATTGAAAGTTGCGAATCTGGAAGCAAACGCGGTGACACTCGAAATTTCCGTGCGCGACACCGGCATCGGCATCGCCCGGAAAACCAGACACGCATTTTCAGCGGCTTCACGCAGGCGGAGGCCTCAACCACCCGCCGTTTTGGCGGAAGCGGCCTGGGGGTGGCCATCAGTCAACGCCTGGTGGCGCTGATGGGTGGCGAACTCAAGCTCGAAAGCACACCAGGCAAAGGCAGCCGCTTTCACTTTTTGCGTCGCCCTGCCGGTCGCACCCGAACCCGCGGACGAAGGTGCGGTCGCTACGGCGCCTGCTGCCTCCGCTACGCGCGCTTGTCGTTGACGACAACCCAACCGCTTGCGAGGTACTGGATCGCATGGCCCGCTCACTCGGCTGGACAGTGGACGTCGCCGCCAGCGGTGAACAGGCGCTTGATATTTTGCGGACAAAAAATGCAACCGGCATCCATTACCAGGTCGTGTTTGTTGATTGGCAGATGCCGGGATTGGACGGCTGGGAAACGAGCCAGCGCATTCACCAGCTCGGATTGACCGGCGCGGTCCCGGTGGTGGTGATGGTCACCGCCCATGGCCGCGAGATGCTTGCGCAGCGCAGTGAAGCCGAACAAACGCTGCTCGACGGCTACCTTGTCAAGCCGGTCACCGCCTCCATGCTGTTCGATGCCGTGGTCGATGCGCGATCCGGCCACGCGCACCCGCATCCGTCGCAACGTGGCAGTTCCGCCACGGGCACACGGCTGGCAGGCATGTATTTACTTGTGGCCGAGGATAACCTTAATAACCAGCAAGTTGCACGCGAATTGCTGGAAAGCGAAGGCGCGACGGTGCAGATCGCCAATGACGGCCGGGAAGCGGTCGAGGCGGTTGCCGCCGCCCAACCGCCATTCGATATCGTACTGATGGATCTGCAGATGCCAGTAATGGATGGTTTTACCGCGACCAGCCGGATTCGTCAGGACCTTGGTCAACATGCCATTCCCATCATTGCAATGACCGCCAACGTCATGGCATCCGATCGCGCAGCTTGTCTGGCGGCCGGCATGAACGACCATGTCGGCAAGCCCTTCGATCTGAACCACCTGGTGCGCGTGCTGAGGAAGTACACCGGCCAGCCTGAGTGGCCAGAGCTCAAGTTGGGCGTACCCGAACTTGCGTTGCCGGCAGTGGTCATCGACGCGGCCATCACCGCGGATGTGGACATTGCGGTTGCGTTAAAACGGATCGACCGCAATCTGGGACTCTATCAGCGGATGCTGCGCACGTTCATCAAGGACTTGTCCGGCATGCCCTCTCAGCTTTCAGAACATGTGGCACGAAACGAATCCGAGTCCGCCATTCGGCTGCTGCACACACTGAAAGGTTTGGCGGCCACGCTGGGTGCGACGGCACTCGCAGGCGTTGCGGCAAGGGGCGAAAAGCAACTGGCCGCGAGCACCGCACCCGGAGGCCGCCGCGATCGCGCAACAGGCATCGGATGCTATCCGCGCGGCGAACCCCAGCCTTGAAGTACTCTTGCAGGCATTGCAAGTCACGGATTCGCCGCCCGCCACGACAGCAACAACACCTCTCGACGTCGACACCGCGCTGATCGCACTGCACTCGATGCACGAGCAATTGCGCAACGCCGACATGGCGGCGACGGATTCGATGGCCGCATTGCAGCGGCAATTTGGCAGTAACTTGTGCGCGCAACTGCGCCCCATGGAAGACGCGGTGGGCGCGCTCGACTTCGATGGTGCTCTACGGTTTTGTAAAGAACTCATCAATGAACTCAAACAGGGCCAGCCCGCATGAGTGCGCTCGCGCCCGGTGAAATGAATTTCATCTCCGGCTTCGCCGTCCAGCCGCCGCGCCGGCCGCGGATATTGGTGGTGGACGACCAGCCCGTCAACATCCAGACGCTCTATCAGGCGTTCTCCGCCGACCATCAGGTGCTGATGGCCACCGGTGGCGAGCAGGCGCTCGCGCTCTGCGCAAGCCACCAGCCCGACCTGGTGCTGCTGGATGTGATGATGCCCGGCATGGACGGCTATGAGGTCTGCCGCCGGCTCAAGGCCGATGCGGCGACGCGCGACATTCCTGTGATCTTTGTGACCGCCCACAACGATGAAGCGGCCGAGACACGCGGCCTTGAACTCGGCGCGGTGGATTTCATCTCCAAGCCAATCAACCCGAATATCGTGCGCGCGCGGGCCAAGACTCACCTGACACTAAAGGCGCAAGCGGATCTGCTGCGTCAATGGGTGTACATCGACGGCCTCACGGGCGTGCACAACCGGCGCCACTTCGATGAACGGCTGGCCGCCGAGTGGGGACGGGCCGTGCGCAATAACACCGCGCTCAGCGTCGTGCTGCTGGATGTGGACTACTTCAAACGCTACAACGACCGTTATGGCCATCAGGCTGGCGATGAATGCCTGCGCAAGATTGCCGCCACCCTGAAGGAAGGCCTCCGGCGGCCCACCGATCTGGTCGCTCGCTATGGAGGCGAAGAATTCGTTTGCCTGTTGCCGGATACCGATCCGCGCGGCGCGATTCAACTCGCCGAGCGGCTCGGGCAACAAGTATTTGCACGGCAGATCGAGCACGCCGACTCGTCGGTCGCGCCGGTGGTCACCGTGAGTCTGGGTGTCTGCTGCAAGAGTGACGTCGCAGTCGGCAGCGCGGCGGCACTCCTGCGCGGCGCCGATGCGCAGCTCTACATAGCCAAGGAGCGCGGACGGAACCGGACGTGTTGGGCCGAGCTGAATTCGCCGCAAACTCTGTGTGCGCCGCACGACCCGGCAACCGAAGAGGACATTGTCAAGTCGATTTCGACGGGACAGACTGTGCCAGCCGCGCAAACGCCTCACATAAATCTTCCACCGCATTAGCCTTGAAAATCAATTCCAGCACGCCCGCACCTTCCGCCTGCGAATGCAACGCCTCGTCGATGAAACCCGAGGCCACCGCCACGGGCAGGTTTGAACGGATCAAGCGAACGGCCCGGGCCACGTCAAGCCCCGACATGCCCGGCATGTTGTAATCGGTCACCACCAGGTCGAATGCAGCGGGGTCGGCGCGTAGCGCATCGAGCGCTTCACGCTGGTCGATGTAACCACTGACACGGAAACCACGGCGCTCCAGTAAACGCTGAACCAGGAACACCAGCGACTCGTCGTCATCGAGGTAGAGAATATGCCGGGAGCCACCGATATCCGGCGTCGCCATGGCTGCTCCCGTATCAATCGGTGCGACATCGGTTGCCGCATCGGCGGCCGGCAGGTAAATATTGAATGTCGCACCCTTGCCCGGCTGGCTGTCGACGACAATCGCGCCTTCATGCGTCTGCACAATGCCGTGCACCACGGAAAGCCCCAGACCGGTGCCCTGGCCAACTTCCTTGGTAGTAAAAAATGGCTCGAAAATTCTCTCTAACGTGTCCGCGTCCATGCCTGGTCCATCATCGCTCACCGCAAGCCGCACCGTGCGGCCCGGGTGCCTCGCGTGCAATGCGCGTAGTGCCGGATGCGTCGCTGCCATGGCGTCGTCGAATTGCACGGTCTCCAGACGGATGCCGATATGCCCGGTACCGGCATGGATCGCTTGCATGGCGTTGGTGGCAATGTTGATCAGCACCTGCTGAATCTGCGTGGCGTCGGCCAGCACCGGCGGCACACCGGCGTCGCGGTGAACTTCCAGCGTTATGCGGGCCGGCAGCGTGGCGCGCAGCAGGCGGACCGACTCTTCGATGATGGGGGCAAGCGGAATCCGTCTGCGCTCGGTGGCTTGCCTGCGGCTGAAGGAAAGGATCTGCTGCACCAGGTCGCGCGCGCGGGTACCGGCCTTGCGAATTTCGGACAGGCTCTCCAGCGCCAGAGGATTGCTGCTCGCGTCCTGACGCGCCAGTTCGACGTTGCCGAGGATGGTGGCCATGATGTTGTTGAAATCGTGGGCAATGCCACCGGCGAGCGTGCCGATGGCCTGCATTTTCTGGGATTCGCGCAGTTGCGCTTCGAGCGACGCGCGCGCGGCTTCGGCCTGCTTGCGCTCGCGGATGTCCTGCATCTGCACAATGAAATCCGACTCGCTGGCGCCATCGCCGAAATCGGCTACGCTGAAGGCGACGCCCATCTCCTCGCCATGCTTGTCGATGCAAAGCAGCTCATGCTGTGTCGTGGCGCCGGCGCCTTCGGTGATCCTGGCAATGTCATTGAGCAATATCGAGAATTCCTTTGCCGGCATGAAGGTGCGCAGTGCCCCGCCCAGAAGCTCGGATTCCTCGTAGCCCAGCATGTTGCAGACGGCCGGATTGACCTGGCGGATTTCGCCGGTGGCCGAGACCAGCGCCATGCCGATGGCGGCATTGGTAAACGCGCCGTGAAAGCGCGCCTGACTGCGCACCATTGCCGCGGCATGGGTTTGCGCGCGCAGCGATTGCTGATTGGCGGCATCCAGCAATGCCGCCTGCGTGCGCCGTTCCACTTCCGCGCGTTCAAACAGAAAGTGCGCGGACGATAGCGACAACACGATCGTCGGCGAGGCGGCAAACGCCACCCACGCGCCAAATTTTGCGCCCGCATAGTAAAGCAGGCCGGCGATAGCGGCGCTGCACACATGCGCGACCGCCATCCAGTTGCGATCCTTGAACAACGCGATCACATCAAGCCGTTCGTTGCGCTTCAGCGCCAGCAGCAATGACGGCAGCAGATTGCTCAGCGCGCTGTACAAAATGGCAAACAGGGTGAGCATCAACATCATGACCGCGCCATTCAGCAAGTCAGCCCGTTCCAGCGCCGCGCGCGCGGCGAGGAAGCCGTAGCCACTCACCGCGATCGTGACCGTTGCCATCGCCGGCGTGCCAAACCAGCTGGTCCAGCGCCGCGACGTGCGCACGGCGCCGATAGCGCCTTCCAGGGCCGCCGCGACAATGGCCGCTTCCACGCCGAACAACAACAGCGCCAGGAAAATGAAAATTTCACCCCCGGCAACCGACAGCTTGGTGCCCGGAATCCTTACCGGGAAAAACGCGACGGCGCCGACAAATGCGGCGGCCAGCGCAATCTGCACCATTGCGGCCGCCGGCATGGCCGCGACAAGAAGGAGCGCATGGGCGAGCAGCGCGTAGCCGATGCCGGCAACGATCCACCAGTAGGCCCGAGTCGAAACGTTGTAGTCGCGCATGCCGGTTCTATAGAGTAGTGGTGAAGTGGAAGTGGTCGAGTTCATCGGGCTCAAGTGCACACTGGGCGGCACGCATGGGATCAGAGTTCGCCCAGCAGGCTGGAATCGTTGGCGTTGGCTACGCCGGTCTGACCGGATTCGCTGAGGATCACGCCTTCGCTGAGGATCACGCCTTCGCTGAGGATCACGCCTTCGCTGAGGATCACGCCTTCGCTGAGGATCACGCCTTCGCTGAGGATCACGCCTTCGCTGAGGATCACGCCCTCGCTGAGAATCACGCCGCTGCCGAGTACGTAGCCGCTGCCCGCCTGCAACCAGCTACTGAGCGATGCGGTCGGCGTGAACGCACCGGACTTGGCAATCGAAGAACTCGTGCCCAACAGCAAGGTGCCCGATACCACGCCGGCAGTCACCAGCGATTGATTGGGGGCCGGTGCCCAGGTGATCGATTTGACATAGGTATTGGCGGTCGCCGCCGTCGCCGAGGGCCAGTAGGTGACCGTGTGACGCCGCGCCACGCCGCGGGCCCACACCAGACGGTGATCGTAGATCGGCTGGTATTTGGTAAACAGCGCGCTGCCGCTGGCGATCTGGTTGCCGCCGACATAGACGATGCGGCTCCAGTTGAAGGTCTGGCCGTTGATGGTGGAGGTTGCAGCAGGCATGGTCTTGCCGGTGGCCAGCAACGTAGCCCCGGAAGCGATGGTGCCGGCTTCGACGGCGGTCTTGACGTCGGTACGCAGCGCCTTCGCGAGTTGCACCGCGCCGTCGACGTTCAGGAGTCCCGCGCCTTGCTGAAGAAGATTGGCGCCGGTGATCGGCTGTGCCGAATACTGCAGGATGGCCTTGATCAGCGGCGGCGTGAGGCCAGGGTTGGCTTGCAATATGAGAGCAACTGTCCCGGTGACCACTGGGGCGGCGATCGAGGTGCCGCTGAGATTCATCAGCGCCACTTTGCCGTTCTGCCCCGCTCCGCCAAAGGGCGAGGACAGGACTCCGTAGGTTTTGCCGAGGTAGTTCCACGATCCGCCAGCGCCAGCCTTGTCGGTGGCCAGGGCACCGACGATCTTGTTGCCGGGTGCGAGAAGGTCGGGCTTGAGCAGGTTGTCGACCTGCCGCACGCCGCTCGCGTCAATGTACGAGCCGCGAGTCGGGCCACGCGAGCTGAACAGGTTGACGGTGTCGTCGCTACGCGCGGTGGTGCCGTGGGTGTTGGCCGCGCCGACGGTGATCACCGAGGGCTCGTGCCCGGGCGAGCTGATGGTGCCGAAGCGCTCGGCGCCGCTGGCGCTCTGGCCGAAGTTGCCCGCGGCCACCACCACCGTGATGCCTGCAGCCACCGCGCTGCGCGCCGCGCGCGCCAGCGGGTCGGTCTGCCAGCTTTCGGTGGAGTCCGCGGCCAGGCTGAGGTTCATCACGCGGATGTTGTATTCCTTGGCGTGGTAGATCACCCAGTCGATGCCGGCCAGCGCGTCACTCAACTGGCCGACGCCATTGGCATCGAGCACCTTGACGTCGTACAGGTTGGCATTTGGCGCGATGCCGGTTGAATCATTCGCTTGGTAGTAGCCGCGCCCGGCAGCGACGCTGGCCACGTGCGTACCGTGGCCGTAGAGGTCCGGCCGGTTGATGGCCAGCGAGTTGATCTTCGACTCGTAGGTCGCCATCGTTGCGCTGCCGGGGTAGAGGGAGGCCGAGACGTCGATACCGATGGACCAGTCCTTGACGCCCAGCGCCGTGGCGTCACCAACCATCTGCAAGTCCACCGCCTTGAGCACGCGCGTGGTCTTGCCGTCCTTGCCCAGCAGGTTCGAGTGTTGTTCCAGGATGCCGGAGTCGAGCACCGCAATGCCCACGCCGGCGCCGTCCAGCCCGGTGTAGGTCGTCGTCGTGCTGTACGTGCGCACGTTGGAGGTGAGCGCGCCGGTGACGTATTCCAGCGTGCTGGCGGTGCGCGCTGTCAGGCGGTCGGGCGAGATGCCCTGGACGTCGCTGCGCGCGGCAATCGCCGCCACCTGGCTGGATGGCAGCATCGCCGACAGGGCAGTCGCCGACACATAGCGGAAGTACGCCGAACCGCCTCTGGCCAACACGTCGGCACGCAGCGCAACAAGATCCGGATCGGTGCTATTGCTGATGACCAGTACCTTGACGTAGCGAATGCCGTTTATGTCTTTCGCCCAGTTCAACGTGGGCGTCTTCGATGCGCCGATGACCTGCTGCAGGTCGGTGGCGATTTTGCTCGCCGGTGCGGTCGCGGCGTGTGCACGTTGCATGTCGAGCGACGCGACCAGCAGCGCCAGCGCGAGAAGGATCCAGGTCAGCGTGCTGCGCCAGCGTTTGCGGTCACTTGGCACCGCGACCAAAACACCGGCGGAGCTGAGCGGATGCTGGACTGCGCACAAAGAATGGAAAAAAACCGTTAGCTGTTTTCATATGACACCTCTGAGAAGTTTTTCTGCTGCGTTGGTTCTGA
>JADKJR010000017.1 GCA_016720925.1 Betaproteobacteria bacterium
TTGCCGCCATTGGTTATAGCGGGCAATTTCAGTTTCTAGCGGCTATTGATATTTGCGTTGAAACTGTCGTCTGGCGTTCGCTTCAAATTTGCGTCGTTCAAGAGTGTACTGCATCGGCGCGAAGGATATGTTCCCGCACCAATTCACATGATGCTTGCACAGAGGGGCCGATTTGGTATGAAACGCACCTGTTGCCGCGCGCGAATCACCCCGCGCCAAATCTTTTCAGCAAAAGTTTACCGGTCTCCAACTCCAACCAGGCCATCAGGCGCGATCAGGAATGACCCGCAGGATGACCAGCAGGACCATCGGCGATGGGAATCAACCCCGCCGACCAGTGGTATCAGGCGCTCAAATGGCTGCAGGAATGGTCGACACAGGGCATCAAAGAATGGCCGGATGGGATGGTAGGGGCTGACCCAGGAAATAACCGCCTGAATGATGACCTCACGCCCATGAGCAGATAGATGGACAACTGAGAAGCTTCACCAGCGCCAGGAGGAAAACGGTGGTTTGGCCAAAATCCGGGCACAATAAGCATATTGATGCTCACGATTGCATAGATGGCAACGAGCAGAACGGTCTGGGCAATCCATTTTCACCAGCAAATGAAGTGAGATCGGGTACCATGACTCCGGGAACGACTTCTTGCGCATTGGTTTCACCGGTAAAGCTTTAGTCAATGCAACGACGAAATTGGCGATAGGATTGGTGAAACGGCGCCTGGAACGCCTGGGCATAAAAGCGTGGGAGTACCGCCAGGACAAACAGGTTGAATATTTATTCCAGCAGGTAGGCTGGGGTGCTTGCGTGGCCATCAGATTTTTCTCCTGTTTCGTCAGCGGTTTCCCCGCTCACTTCGTCCCCCCAGCTCGCGCGAGCGTTCGCACGCTGCCGCAACACCGGCAGCCAGAAGTGCTGCTTCATTTTGCGCATCAAAGGCCTTCAATGGCGCGCCTGCTGTGCCGCGTTTGGAGGTGACGCGTTGCCGCAACACCGCTGGCGCCTCATCGCTGTGCGCGGCGAGCTGCGCACTACCGAGAAATGTCTGCAGCGCAAATTCAAGCGCTGTGGATTCGTCGTGCCGAGCCCTGTGCCGCTTGCTCCAATGCCTCGATGAAATAGAACACGGCGCAGGCCCAGTTGCCGAAACGGCGGTGACCGTATCCAGCATTGCCTTCATCAAACCACGCCGTCTTGCCGACGGCACACTCATTATCTCGCACCATTGCACGCGAATCCTTGCTGACGCATGGCATGGCGAACAGCCCAAAGCCGATGCCGGCCCGAATCAGGGCAGGCGTATTCGGCATCGCGCACGATGTTCCGGAATATGGACTTTCCGCCCGATGGGCCCGTGTGTTCCCCCTTCCCGCGACAGCCAATTGGCAAGATCAGACGTGCGAATGCCGCAGCCAATGCTCACTACCAGCTGCGCCTTCAGGCTTTCCTGCGAACGGCGCGACGGCAGCCATCATCATCGTGGCTTGACAGCTAAAACCAGGACATCGACAGCGAAAGATCGCGTTCGTGAAGTTCGCCACTTGACGCGACACCCACCCTTGCAAGCGCCCGCGCGTTTCCGCCAATGGTTCAATCGCTGAAGGTCGCTGGTGGGTGTCCCTTTCGCGATAAGGCCGCCAATGATCGCCTGACACATGTTGCCGCCACTGATAAACAGAATTTTCAAGATCTCGCCCAAAAATTGCACTGTCGACCCGCACAATGGTGGCCCCCTCCTCTATCGCCACACCATAATCGACGCGACATGCCCATTGGAAGGGTCGATGGCGAGTTCGTCCCGATTCATCGCGTCAAACAACTGATGCATGATACGAAATTTGCGTCCTTTATTGCGGTTTCATCCGGGGTATTTCCAATTATCGTCATCAGCCCGCGAAATCTGAGGCGGCAGACTGGCGATCTCGCGGGCAAGCGCCAGCGCGCTGGCGGCCCCACGCCGCTTTTTGGTGGCTTCCGCTGACATTGATCTGCAGGCAAACATTCAGCGGCGGCGACCATGGCGGTGCGCCGACAGTGATTGGGCAATCTTCAAACGAGATGGTAAGTGCGCTTTGTGCGCTTTTTTTTTTTTTTTGTTGCATTGCAGGATTTCAAGTGTACTATTTATCCAGGGTCGAATAATTGGGCACGTGCTTCGCTTTGTTACTCTGCAGCGGACCGATGAAATGCCAAATCAAACCCTGCGATCGCAAATTGGCCATCGCCTCGATTTTTTTAGTAACGGCTTCCTGCACATAATTTTCGCCGAATGCGCGCTGTCCAGGCAAACGCTCGCGAAGTTCGTCAACTGCTTTTTCCGCCTTCGACACGGCCACCAGTGTTACCGGCCGTTGCCGCGTCTGCGGCAATCGTGCAATCGCGGCATTGATGCAGGCTCTCACGTGTTGCAAGTCCGATCTGGATTGGGGACATAATCACTCGCTGAGAAGCCACTTTCGCTGACTGCGTTCGCTTTGGCAAGCAATGTGTCCGTTCGATGGGCTATTTGCCGCCGATTCCGCAGATTCAATCCAACATCATGTTCGGCTGGAAACCGCCAAGGAAAAGTATAAATGGAAAATTGCTGAACTCCTCGCATTTGGTGTATTCAAGAACAAGGCATCCGATCTCCATCTTTCAGCCGGGCTGCCTCCCATGATCCGCGTGCACGAGGATGTTCGGCGCATCAATGTTTCCCGCTCTCTGCGCATGATGACGTACACGGCATGGTCTACGACATCATGAATGATGGACAGCGCAAGCATTACGGGGAGGAAAACCTCGAATGCGATTCTCATTTGAGATTCCAAATCTGGCGCGCTTCCGGGTCAATGCTTCAACCACCAGCGCGGCGCGGGTGCGGTCATGCGTACCATCCGTCAAAGATCCTGTCCCTGGCTGATCTCAACGCACCGAAAATTTTCGAGGAAATTTCCAACCAGCCGCGCGGCATGGTGCTGGTGACCGGGCCAACCGGTTCGGCAAATCCACCACGCTGGCGGCGATGGTGAAACCACATCAACGACAATGAGTTTGGCCACATACTGACGGTTGAGGATCCGATGCGATTTGTGCATGAGTCAAAAAAGTGCCTCCCGTGAATCAGCGGAGGTCGGGCCCATACGCTGTCTTTGCCAACGCATTGAGATCAGCGTTGCGTGAAGATCCGGACATCATTCTGGTAGGTGAAATGCGCGATCTGGAAACGATTCGCCTGGCGATGACCGCCGCCGAAACCGGACACCTGGTATTTACGGCACGCTTCATACCAGACTACGCGAAGACGGTCGACCGTATCATCGACGTGTTCCCGGCCGCCCGGAGAAAGGGGAAATGATTCGCGCCATGTTGTCCGAATCGCTGCGAGCGGTAATTTCCCCAAACTTACGCAAGACCAAGGACGGCAATGACGCGTTGCGGCGCACGAGATCGTGATTGGCACGCCCGCTATTCGCAACCTGATTCGCGAATCCAAGGTTGCGGAAATGTATTCGGCCATTCAAACCGGGCAGGCCATCGGCATGCGACGATGGATCAGAATCTGGCCGACCTGGTGCGACGCGGCGTCATCACGGGCTGCCGAAGCGCGCAACAAGGCTTCCAACAAAGACGCGTTTAATTGATCGTATTGCGGCCACTGGAGAATTTATGGAACGTGACCAGGCACTAAATTTGTACACGAATTGTTGCGCGCGATGCTCGCTAAAGAAGGCGTCCGATCTGTTTCTCACGGCCGGGTTTCCGCCCGCGATGAAGATCGACGGCAAGATGACGCTCGGTTTCCCCAGTCGAGCCTGTCGCCCATACATACCGGCGAGATCGCGCGGTCGATCGCCATGACCGACAAGCAGGCAGCCGAATTCGAAGCGACCAAGGAATGCAATTTCGCCATTGCGCCAGCGGGAATGGACGCCATCGCGTCAACGCATTCGTGCAGCAGGAAGAATCGGGTTGGAGCTGCGTACCATCACGACGGCCATTCCCCCAAAATGGAAGACTTTGAACCTGCCGGTCGTGCTGAAGACGGCGATGACCAAGCGTGGACTGGTCATCCTGGTTGGTGGTACCGGTTCCGGAAAATCGACGTCGCTGCGGCGATGATCGGCTATCGCAATGAAAACAGTTACGGGCACATCCATTCATTGAGGACCCGGTTGAGTATGTGCACGAACACAAGAATTGCATCGTCACCCCGCGAAATTGGCGCTTTCGATACGGACAACTGGTTCCGCGGCGCTGAAGAACACGCTTCGCCAGGCGCCGGACGTGATCCTGATCGGCGAAATTCGCGACCGCGAGACCATGGACTACGCGATTGCCTTCGCCGGAAACGGCCACTGTGTGCTGCCGACGCTGCACGCCAATTCCACCAATCAGGCGCTCGACGCATCATCAACTTTTTCCCGGAAGAACGTCGCCACCAGTTACTGATGGATTTGTCGCTGAACCTGAAAGCATTTGTTTCGCAGCGGCTCATTCCAGAAAGAAGGCAAGGGTCGTGTGGCCCGCCATCGAGATCCTGCTGAATTCACCGCTGATTCAGGATCTGATTTTCAAGGGTGAAGTGCACGAGATCAAGGAGATCGTGAAGCGCTCCCGGAAAATCGGCATGCAGACGATTCGTTCCAAGCGCTGTTTCGACCTTTCTCGAGGCCGACATGATTTCTACGAGTGACGCGCTGCGAAATGCGGACTCGTTAAACGATTTGCGCCCGAAGATCAAACTCGAAGGCAAGAACGCCGGGAAAAGATCTGGCGGCGGGGCTCGAACACCCGGAAATCGTCAAGTAGTCTGAAGCCAGCGGCGCTATGAAAATCGGGCAAAAGCCTGATAGAGCGTTACGATGCTGCCGACTACCGTAAATATCAAAGCGCTCGCGAGGAACAAGGTCACCGCTTGAGCGGCATTGGTGTTAGTGTCAATGGAAGCGTTTCATGATGCCCCTTTCGATGAGGTTTGAACGCATAATTGGTATGTGATCGTTCCCCCCCCGCTTCTTGCATAAACCTGCCGACTTGTTGAACAAACCTGCTATTCACTTTGAATAAACCTGCTATTTCATGACGGGCAAATTCGCCACCTGTGCATTTGTACGTCTGGGATGAACGTTTTTGTACGTAGGTCCCAGCACCGCCACTACCCTGCATCGCAATCACGCGGCTGTATGGCTGAACGCATCAGAGGGAAAGATGCGCGTAACACTTGCGGATGGGACGGTTCTGGAAAACAGTGTGGTCTACGTGCTTTGGATACCGAATACGCGACGGCCGAAGTGACGACGTCGATTGCCGCGCTTTATTGGGAACCGGAAAGTGCCAGCTTCCATCGCATTTCGAGCGCTTTGGAAATGCGCCACATGCATTTGGCTGCCGTCATTCCGGCACGGAAGACTGGTTAATGCTGCAAAATCCGGCAACTTTACTCGCCGACGCCGAGCAATTGATTGCGCGAATTTTCGATTGGCACCATCGGACTTGGTCACATCACCACAGCCCGATAGCCGGTTGATACTGCGGTGCGATTCCTGCGTGAATCGCCTGAGCTTTACGGCAGCATCGACGCACTCGCTGAAAGGTGCACCTTTCACCGTCGCGATTCGCACATGTTTTCAAGACTGCCGTCGGGGTGCCGGTGCGTCGTTATGTGTTGTGGATGAAGCTGCGACGCGCACTGGACCTGCCATTGCGGAGTTCGCTGACAACCGCCGCGCTGTCAGCGGGTTTCGCGATTCCGCGCACCTGTCACGTACCGTGCGAGCCATGATGGGCATTGCACCCGAATATCTGTTTCGACATCGCGAGCGGCTGGTGATACACCGGTAGGATCGCTTTGTCGACATGGTCGCACTTCCCCATGACTAACCACAAAACTCTATATCTGGCGCGGCTTTACAGCCATTTTACCGCCAAACGCCGCGCCAGTCCTTGTGTTTGACTATTTATGCGGGCTTGCGGTTACTGCCCGCGATGATCTTATTCCAGCAAACGGCATTCGAGTTTGCCGTTGAAGAGTGGCGTACGCTTGATGGCAGATAATCGCATCAACTTGGCAAGCCGCGGATCGCCGGTGAACAAACGCCCGCCAGCCGGCAAATTTCTGCTTTAATACGTCCCCGAGCTTCGGGTACAGCGCGGCGAGATCGTCCACTTCGCCGAGCCGTTCCCGTATGGGGATTGGTGACGATAACGCCACTGGGCGCCGGGGCCGAAAACCTCGAGAATATTGACTTGCTTGAGATGCACAAAATCGAATAGCTGGTTGGCAGTGAGGTTTTCACGCGCATCGGTGATCGCATAGCCATTTATCGGAACCATAAATCGGCAGTGGCGTTGAGGGTGCCGGTTTCTGCATAGCGGCGCGCGGCTCACTTCGGCGTCCCACATCGCGCGATCAAAAAATCTTCAGGGTGTAAAAGCAAATTCGCGCAATCGGTTGCCCGACAGGCCGGGCGCGATATTCAGCGACATCTCGGCCGCTTCAACCAGGAATGTACCGCTGCCGCACATCGGGTCCATGAACGGTTCTTGTGTGTCCTAACCGATAATTTGATAATGCCCGCAGCCAGGTTTTTCTTCAGCGGCGCTTCACTGGGACGTTGCGCAGGCCGCGCTTGAACAAGGGTTCACCGGAAAGATCAGGTAATCGTTGCGTGGGTGGCGTCGAGGAACGCATGGATTCGCACGTCGGGCGCACGCGCATCTACCGAAGGCCGCGATCCTACTTGTTCGCGGAAACTTGTCGCACACCGCATCCTTGATACGCAGGGTGATGAAATCAAGGCTCTTGAGCGGACAGCGGTGCGCATTGATTTCGACCTTGATGGTTTTCGCCACGTCAAACCAGGATGGCCACGGCTGCAGGAATGCCGCGTCGTAAATATGCTGTTCTTGCTCATACGGGAAGTACGCTACTCGCCAAAGAATTCGGCTCGCAATCCGCGAATGAAGATTGGCGCGATATCCGAGCGCCTTGTCACCCTCAAAGGAAACGCCGGCGTCCTGGGCCAGCAGATTCGTGGCCCCCAGCGACTCAAGCTGGACGGGGAGAGCGCCGGCTAACCCGGGGACACGGGGCAAAAAAATGTTCGCTCATTTGGTCCTAGAAAGGCTTTGGCGACGACAAGGTAGACGATACCGATCAAAGCCGGCAACGCGGGGATTTCATTTAGCCAGCGATAAAAAACGTGGCCATGCCGGTTACTGTCGCGCTTGAAGTCAACCATCAATTTGCCGAGATAGAAATGGTGCGCGATCAGCACGAGTACCAGCGCGAGCTTGGTATGCATCCAGCCACCGGCATTGCTCCACCAACCGAGCCATAGCCAGGTGCCGAGCGCAACCGTGATCAACATCGACGGCGTCATGATGCCGAAGTAAAGCTTGCGCTCCATGATCTTGAATCGCTCGATGGAAACCGCATCCCTCCGCCTGCGTGTGGTAGACGAACAGCCGCGGCAAGTAGAACAAGCCGGCAAACCACGCCACCATGAAAACAATGTGAAACGACTTAATCCAAAGCATGTCTATTCCAGGTATTTTTTCAATGCCGCATCAAGTGTGCCTTGCGCATGCATGATGAGCTCACAGAATTCGCGTACGGCGCCGCGGCCGCCCGCGGCTTGTGTCACGTAATGCACGTGCGGTTTCATGTATTCGGGCGCGGCAGGCACACAGGCCGCAAAGCCGCAGTGCGAAAGAAAAGGCAGATCAACAATATCATCACCGAGTCCCGCCGCTTCTGCAGCCTCAATCGACAGGCCGTTCAGCAACTGATCGAACACCTCACGCTTGCCGGAAATCCCATGAAGAGCTGGGTGATGCGCAATCCTTTGCGCGCCTTGCCAGCGCCTCCGATGAGCGACCGGAAACGATTGCCAGTTCGACACCGGACTCCTGCAGCATCTTTCAGGCCGTGGCCGTCGAGCGAGTTGAAAATCTTCGTTTCTTCGCCATGGACCGTAGTGGAGCTGGCCCTCAGTCAATACGCCATCGACATCGAACACTGCCAGTTTGACGCGCGCCGCACGGCCAGCACAATTTCCGACACACCGGGGCGCGATCCAGCGCGTCACAGCACACCTGCACGCATCAGTTCAAGCACTGCACGACGCCGAGCAGCTTGTTGCGTTCGTCCACCACCAGCAGGCCGCTGGAGCCGATCTTGTGGCGTTGAATGAGTTCCGCCGCCTCCACCGCCAGCTTGTTCGCGGAAATCGTCTTCGGTGTGCGTGTCATCACGTCAGCAACAGGTATTGCGCGGATATTGTCGTGCGCCTCCAGCGCGCGCCGCAAATCGCCGTCACTGAACACGCCCAACACGGTATCGTTTGCATCGACGACCGCCGTCATTCCCAGTCCTTTCTTGGACATTTCCATGATGGCCGCCGGTAACAGGGCATTTCCCGCCACTTTGGGGACGCGTTCGCCGACCACCATCACATCACTCACGTGCATCAGGAGTCTGCGGCCAAGCGAGCCGCCCGGATGGTGCATCGCGAAGTCTTCTTCGCCGAAGCCGCGTGCGTCGAGCAAGGTTACCGCCAGCGCATCGCCGAGCGCCAGAGTAGCCGTCGTACTCGCCGTGGGCGCCAGGTTGAGCGGGCACGCTTCCTTCTCTACGGCCGCATCCAGATGTACAGTCGCTGCTTGTGCCAACGTTGATGTTGGCCGCCCGGTAATTGCAATGATAGTTGTGCCGCGCCGCTTAAGTTGCGGAAGGATATTGAGAATTTCAATGGATTCGCCCGAATTGGAGATCGCGATCACGACATCGCCCGCCGTGATCATCCCAAATCTCCATGACTGGCTTCACCGGGATGCATGAAGAAAGCAGGCGTTCCGGTGGAGGCCAGTGTGGACGCAATCTTGCCGCCGATGTGTCCGCTTTTTGCCCATGCCCGTGACCACCACGCGGCCTTTGTTTTCGACGGCCTCGTAGAGCAACTTGTGCGCGGCAAGAAAGTCATCGCCAAGTTTTTGCGACAGCGCCATCACCGCGTCAGCTTCAATGGCCAGCGTTTCCCGCGCGAGATTCAGCGTGCGCGCAATATCTGAAATAGAACGAGGTTGTAATAGACTCTGCATATCGACATTGTAATGTCATCCTACCTTCTCATACATAAGCGTCAATGACCGCACATGCCACACTGCCGCTGGTTGTAATTCTCTTGGCGACGGCCGTCGTGACGGTGGTCGTGTTTCGCCGCCTGAACATGCCGGCAATTCTGGGTTACCTGCTGGTCGGTGTTTTGATCGGTCCATACGCGCTAGGCGTGGTACCCGACACGCCGGGTACGCGCTATCTGGCCGAGTTTGGCGTCGTATTTCTCATGTTCTCGATTGGATTGGAGTTCTCGCTGCCGCAATTGGTATCGATGCGCAAACTGGTGCTGGGCTTTAGGGCTCCAGGTCGTCCTCTCCATCCTGATCGTTATTGGTATCGCGATGCTGGCGGAAAAACCTGGCAAGCGGGCCTGATTCTTGGCGGCATTCTCGCCATGTCGTCCACGCCATCATTACCCAAGGTGCTGGCCGAGCAGACCTAACATTCCCTGCACGGCAAAAACAAATCATGGGTGTCTTGCTGTTTCAGGATCTGGCGGTGATTCCGCTGCTTGTTCTGATACCCGCGCTGGCGCTGTCGGGTGAGCAAATTGCTTTTGAAATTGGCGCGGCACTATTAAAAGCAGGCGCGGTGCTGGCGGTCATATTGATTCTCGGCCAACGCATCATGCGTCCGCTGTTTCACGTGATCGCCGCGCAGAAATCCTCCGAGCTGTTTGTGCTCGCGGTACTGTTTGTACACTGGGGCTCGCATGGGCGACGGATGCGTCGGGTTTGTCCTGGCACTGGGCGCCTTCCTCGCGGGCATGCTGATCTCGGAAACCGAATACCGCTATCAGGTCGACGATTACATCAAGCCGTTCCGCGATGTGTTGCTGGGCCTGTTTTTCATCACCATCGGCATGCAGCTCAATTTGCGGGGAGGTGCTGGACCACTGGGGCATCGTGCTTGTTGTGCTGGTGGCGCTCATCACCCTCAAATTTCTGGTGATCATTGTCCTGGCCACGGTGATGAAGAACGACAAAGCCGTGGCGCTACGTTGCGCGCTGGCATTGGCGCCTGCTGGCGAATTCGGGTTCGTGCTGCTGTCCCTTGCCGGCCAACACCATGCTTTGGGCGAGGCGACGGTGCAGGTGGTATTGGCGGCCATGCTGATTTCAATGCTGCTATCTCCACTGATCCTCGCCCACAGCGACAAAATCGTCATGCGGCTGGTGGCCAGCGAGTGGGAAGCGCGCGCCGCAATTACAGCAGCTCGCCATCAAGTCGATGAGCAAGAAGCGGCACGTCATCATTTGCGGCTACGGTCGATCGGGACAAAGCCTGGCGCGTTTTCTGGAGCAGGAAAAATCTCCATCATCGCGCTTGACGCTGACCCGATGCGGGTCAAGCAGGCGGCAGCTGCGGGCGATTCCGTCATGTTCGGCGACGCCGCGCGCCAGGAAGTGCTGACGGCCGCCGGGCTGCCGCGAGCCTCCGCCGTGGTGGTGAGCTTTTCCGACACCCATGCCGCCATGACCATTCTTTCGCATGTGCGCGCGCTACGCCCCGATGTGCCGGTCATCGTGCGCACGTTCGACGATACGGATGTGGAGAAGCTCAAATCTGCCGGGGCCGCCGAAATCGTCGCCGAAGTTGTCGAAGGCTCGCTGATGCTCGCCACCCAAACCATGCTTCTACTGGGCGTGCCGCTCAATAAAGTGCTTGGCGCGCCTGCGACAGGTGCGCGGTGAACGCTATGCGCTGATGCGTGGCTTCTTTCCAGGCGTGACCGATATGGACGATGCGCAATTTGACGGGCAACAGCCGCGCATGCAGTCGATCAGCATCGATGCCGGTGCGGCGGCCGTCGGCAAGACCATTGCATCTCTGCGATTCGATGAGATCGGGATTCAACTTACCGCGATGCGACGAAAAGGCGCACGCGAGACCGAAGTGCAGCCTGATTTGCGACTCGAATCTGGCGATGTGCTGGTGTTGACGGGGACGCCCGAGTCACTGGCAAAGGCGGAGATACGGCTGTTACAGGGGTAGCCGCATTCCTGACTGTATTCAACAGGACCGGCCGGATAGCCCTTGGCGATGCGGCAATTCAGGCGCGATTCCCATCCGAAAAAACCCGCCGAAGCGGGCTTTTTCTATTGTCACGCAATCAGAACGCGACACATACCGTATAGACCGCTCCATCACCGGCGGTATTCATCGCCGCCGTCGTGGTTGCATCGGCTGCGGTCGCTTGGTTGTTGCCCGCCATGATTCGAACAGAGCCGGTGGCGGGATTACCGTCATCGAGCGTCGTATCGATTTGACGCGAGAAGCGCCCGTTGATATTTCCCTGACAAACAAAAAACGAACCGCTGAACGGGTGGTAGGTGCCGTCAATACCGGAGCACTGGTGATCCCGAGGTTGCCATTTTCGCTATTGAGGGGACGATAGTCGACTGCCGCCGTATTCGTCGAGCCCGTGGCGAGGTTTGCAAAGCGAACATGCTGCCAGAACAGGAATGATTCATCCGTAACGGTGGTCGAATTCCACGCGCCTTCGATGCGTCCATTCGCCAGCGTTGCTGCCGGCGTGGTAGCAGTGGTCGCGCCCGCAAGATTGGTATTTGCGCGCGGATCATCCCCCGGCATCGCCTTGAAGCGATCCTGATAGCCGTATACCTGCGTGGCGACCAGCTTCATGTCGTTGACCATTGCCTTGACCTTCGCGCTATTGATCAATTCCTGCCCCTTCAAGATGCCGCCAAGCAGTAGACCGATAATCACCAATACAATGGCGATCTCGACTAGGGTAAAGCCCGACTGCTGATTTTTCATGCTCTTGATATTTTTCATTTCATTCCCCGAATTTCCGTTGGTTAGGGTGCGTTTGATTTAGTTTGTGTTCTTAGTTGATGGCGAGACCGAGTACCATCCCAAAAAGCAATGAATGCTGTTGCGAGGTCATACAAATTCATGTGGTCGATGGCTTTCATGTAGAACTCCAATCTTGTCATTGAACAGCTTGAGCAGATAAAAGCAATCGTCGTGCCAATATTCTATAGCGTTGATTTATAATATAAAAATATTCCCCGCACCCATTTCAGACAGCGAGTGGCCAATATTCGACACGGATTTATGTCGCTGCGCCGTACACCTGTCCGGATATTCGACAGGCCTGGTGCAAGCTGCATCATGGCCGGCCGGCCCCTATTGGCGCGGCGCGTCAATTCAGGCTAGGCTTTCGTTCCATGCCCTTCACTCACCGCCCACTCATTTGTGAGTAACCATTTTCCTGCTACCGATAAACCCCTGATCTCCTGGATCGTGAGCGGCCGTCGCTGGGTCATTCTGGCGATGTTGCTGTCGCTGCACGCGGGGCTGTTGTCGGAATCGGGAAGCGACTTTCAGCGCATCTGGCTGATGGTGCATTTCGGGCTGTTCCTCCTCTGGCAGCCGTTCATCAGCACCGAGCGCGAACTGAAAGTGTTTGCCCTGTTCCTGCTCCTCGGGATCACGGGCGTCGTGCTGTACAGCCTGTCGGGATGGATGCTGGCCACGTGGCATGCCATGCTCATCGCCATCATGGGCGGCAAGGTTTTCACGTCGCAGGCTGCACGGCGCAGCCGCTCCTATCTGGTCGCGGTGTTTTATCTATTCACGATTCTCTTGATCTGGACCGTGCCCGTTGCGCTGCTGGAAATCACCGACCTGCCACCCGGCCTACGAGTGCTGGTCAGCGTATTGCTGCCGCTGTCGTTGCTGTTAATGGTCGTGCTGCCGTTCCGGGCGGAAGATGGAAGCGACGACACAGGTGTTCGATTTCTTCTACAGCCTGATCGTATTTCAACTGGTCGTTGTACTGGTGCTCGGCACCATCGCCGCGATGCGAATCACTCATAACCAGTACTTTCAGGCGGTGGTGCTGACGGTACTCGCGTTTTCCGCGGCACTTTCATCCTCGCGGTGTTGTGGGGGCCGCGCACCGGCTTCGATGGGCTGCGCACGTATTTCTCGCACTACCTGATGAGCGTTGGCATGCCGTTCGAATTGTGGATGCGGCGCGTCGCGGAATTGTCTGAAACCGAATTGAGTTCGGCGCGCTTCCTGCAACAGACACTTGAGGAGATCGAAAAATTTCCGTGGATCGTCGGCGGCGTGTGGACGTCGCCCGATGGCCCGGGCCGCTATGGGCGAGAGACGGAATTCGATTCGCGCTTTCAATACCACCATCTCGAAATCATTTTTTATACCGAGATCCACATGTCCCCCGCGATGTTTCTTCACCTGCGGCTGCTGGCCCAGGTGGTCGGCGAGTTCTACGAAGGCAAACGCCGCGAACAAGTCCTGAAACAGAATGCCTATATGCAAGCGGTGCACGAGACCGGCGCGCGCCTCACGCACGATATGAAAAACCTGCTGCAGTCGCTGTACGCGCTAACCTCCGCGAGCGTGGCCCAGCCGCCGGACAACCGCCGCAAGAAGACGCCCTATGAGGCCATGCTCGAACGGCAACTGCCACAACTGGCCAAACGCCTGCAATCCACGCTGGACAAATTGCAGAATCCCGCGCTGGCCGGCGCAACATCATGCTTTCCACGGACGACTGGTGGCAAGAAGTGCTTGTCCGGCACGCCGATGACGATGCGACCTTTGCTTCACACGGCACCCTCAGCGGAACAATTCCCTCCGCGCTTTTCGACAACGTACTGGAAAACTGTCTCGAGAATGCGCGCAAGAAGAAGTTGGCGGATCCATCAATTGAAGTCAAGATTGAAATTGCAATAGCCGCCGAAAACACGGTACTTTCGATCACCGATACCGGCAGCGCCATTCCCGGCAGCGCAGCGGATGAATTGTTCCGATCGCCAATCGCCAATTCGCGCCGAAGCGGATACGGTATCGGCCTGTTTCAGGCGTTTCGGCAGGCGGATGAGTTGGGATATGTGCTGATTTTGGCGAGCAACCGGGCGGGGGAGGTCCGGTTTGAATTGCGGCGGGCGTAGGCAAGAAAAATAACGTAGAACGCCTATTGGTGGGGGTTTTCAGGTGTTTATGGTCTGCGAGGCGCGCCAGTGCTTGTGTTTACGCTCATTGTTTGCGGACTTTTTTTGATGTTACGGCAGCTTTCCCGCGCCTTGCATACTATTGAATAGTACGTTCAGGGAAATCCAGTTGACCATATCATCAAACTCATTTGCCCCGCCAACAGTCGGAGTATGAGATACGAATGCAAAGGTTTGGGTCGCTGTAGTCTTCACGTTGAAACCTTCATCGGCTCCGGCCCCACCCGTTGCAGCATTCGCACCCAAGGAATGCGACTGCGGGCGTTTTGTCAGTCAATTTCACCACGCCCGCACCGCATGCATTGCCGTTGGTAACAGCAGGATTCGTCACTGCCGTCGGTAACGTGCCAACTGGCGCCGATTGGCACACGAAAGAAACTTGGACGTGCTTTCAGAAAGCAATGTCGTTGTTGCCAATTTCATATTGCCAGCCTTGGTAAAAGGATATGAGATCCCATTTATCGGGACCGTATCCGATCCCCACACCGCATACCTAATCCGATTCTGCTGTAGTCCCCAAGCGTCAATCATGAAGCCTTGGCTATCGACAGGGCTCAATCCTAGAGTTACTGCTGGCAAATAGCCCGTCCAATATTCACACTTTCCAGCCGCCGCGTCTGCAGGCGATGCAAATCTTTCATCCCCAAACGAGTTGACAGCACCGACAGTAACTCCATCTGTTGCGGGGCACGGGATTCTGCCGTTTGCTGCCGCGTATCCAATCAGAGCCTGCTGCGCCAAGTCCAACATTTTTTGAGTTTCAGCGGCGCGTTTCTGATTCAGTTGCGTTGTGATTGGTATCGCTAACGTGGCAAGGAGGATGGTCAAAATGACCAACACAACCGCTATCTCAATCAGCGTGAACCCACGATTGACCGCAGTTTGATGGTGCATTGGAAAATTCTTCGTGGGCAACGGCATGACTAGTTTTTTATTGCGATCACGCGATCGCGCGTAGGCAACGTTGAGGTCGTTGGGACGTATGTAAGCCGGCGGAGGCCAAGCCGGTCGGCTCTAGGTAATTTGTAGAAATCGAAGACGGTCGGGATTGCGTAGGCGTCGCAATGCCGGGCAAAATGAATGCAGCCTGAACGGCATTGTCTGATCCTACGGTGAGGCAATCACCCGCAACCACGCATGACTTCGTACCACCTTTTTCGAAGGCCTTACCGATCACGTAGTGAACGGCTGAATTCCATTCGTTTCCAGTGAACCAGGCCGGTAGACCATTCGGATTACCGACTGGCTGCCAGTCCGCCAAACCCGTGCACGGCAATCCAGAATGTGGGCTTGCCGCAATGTACAAGGGTAATCTTCCAGAATACGTACTGTTCACACAGTTCAGCCCATTTGAAAGGCATAGTCAGGATAGTTCGCGGCGTATGGGTAGTAGCTATTTGTCCATAGTAATCATTCAATGTGCGCGTCAGAATCGCCGCAATTCGATCTTCGATTCTTCGGCATGAAATCCGCCGTCGTAATGTAGGCTATCTGGTCGTTAAACGTTGCGCTGACACGATCCGCGATGTATGGCCCAGCGCTGGTCGCATTATTCCGGCCAGAACTACTTTCCAGATAGTTTGCAGCACAGATGTTTCCGGCAATACTTGTTGCGGTAGTTGCGCAAAAGGACGCTGCAGTTGTCCGCGCCTGATTGGAAACCGGCGCGCCAGCGGAGAATACGATTGCCACGACTTGACTCTTTAGAATAGAAGTGCCGCCGACATCGTAAATGGTCAATGAGCCCAAGGTATCGCTGTTGATCTTTGCGACAGCCGGGCGAAAATTCGTTGATACTGCGTACCAAAGTGGCTCGCCGTCGCTGTCAAAAATCTCTGGTATCCCAAGTGTTTTCCACGGTAACCGTCCGATCCGAACCGTTGCGCATGACCCCAAATCTAGACCGTAATTTGATGCCGTTGGTGCAACTCTTGTGGGCATGGAAACTCACCGGGCCGCCCAGGATCATCGCGCGTAATTGCATATGCGAGTAACGCCTCCTTAGCCTTTGCCAAGGCCAATGATGTATTCTCGCCGCGTGAAATTTTTCGGTTACCCGTGGCAAGGTCCGTAATGAAGACAATGCCTAGAATGCCTAACATTGCGAGCACAACGAAAATCAACACAAATCCATTGCTCTTGCTTGACGGGCTTGTGCGTTTAGTAGTTGTGAATGCTCGACTCACTGCGCGCAGCTCACTTCTTTGCAGCGCGTTTGGCTGCGATCTTGTGAGAAACCAGTTTCTTCGCAATTCTTGGCCGCATTGGGGGCTTCGACACAGCAGCCGTTCTACTTAGGTCGAGAACCCGAATTGCTTCGGAAGGCCCACCCACATCTTGCGGCTGCAATCCATTCGCCTTCAAGCTTTGCACGTTATTGCGTACCTGCCCATCCACCCAAATTGTGGTTTGCCCGTCGCTGCGCTTAACAAACCCATTCAAAACCGATACGGCAGGCTCAACCAAAACACCCGCATCATCAATCACCGCAACCGCGCCAACCTTTCGCACGCGATCCATTTGGTCGCGCTGTTCGCGGCCGAAGAATAATGTTCCCGCCAAAGGCTGCGTCACCGGTGCAATCTTGTCGACAGACGAAGGCGCTGTTACCTGCACGTTGTTGGTTTGCGCGATGCCTTCCGTTGCGACAACCAGAACAGCCAGCATCAGCGATTTCTCAAATATGTTCATAGCGGTTTTCGCGATTCGGCGGCGGCCTGCAAATTCGCGGGCTTGCTCTTGTCGACGAGCGTAATCCATTCAAGCGTGCAATCCGCTTCGATGGTGGCAGCCACGGCATTCGATGGTACGACAGCCACGGGCGGCGTTGCTGATCCTGCTGCCGGCAGCGCAGTCAATCCTGCCGTTGCCGCCGCTCGCTGTTCAGCACCGGCGGCGCGCTTGATGGAACATTTGTCGATGGGGAAAAAGCCACGCTGGATGCGCGGAAATTCATCCAGAAAACCAACCAGATCACCATCGTGATACGCCTGAATCTTCATGTGCACGCGGCTGGCCATGATGCCGACAGATGAATAGTTGACGCCGGTCGCAAATTTAAGCGGCCGCTGCGGCGCCACCTCATATTCAAGTCCCAGCAGCTTGTGGCGCCTCTTCAATTCAGCAAGCGCCTCGATCAGGTCCAATCGGTGTTCCGGCGCAAACGCGCCGCGCTCAACGAGGCTCTTGTAGGTCTCTTCGGATCCTTGCAAGTCTGCACGCTCGCGTTTGAGCGTTCCAGCCGATTACGCAGCTCCTGCAAATTGCGCTGAGAGACGACCTCGGAATTCGTTTCCGATTGCCAGAATAGATAGCTGCCGCTCACCAGGAAAATGGCGACGCCCAGGCCGGAAAGTGCGACGAGGCCGGCAAACCGCAGCGCCCTGAAGGCTCCGCTTGAGGCTTTGGCGGTCATGTGATCTCCCAGTGCAGGTGATTTTCAACGTAAATCTCACTTCGCTTGCTTCTGACGCTGTTGGCGTCGTGGCACGCAGAATCGCCGTCGGTTTCACGTCTATCGGCAATTTCACGATTTCCGTTTTCATGTTCGGTGCCTTGTTCAGCCGCTCGACCATGCGTTCGATATCGGCAATGGTGGCACGGTAATCCCCCGAAAGCGGGTGACCGCCGCGTCAATGATCAACACCTCGTACTTACCGCCCGGCAACGGCGGATCCGCGTCCATCGCATTGATGGCCGCACCGGCGGGTGGTTGTGGTGCACCGGGCGCAAGTCTGACTTCCGATCTGATGTTCTGCGCAACGGGTGCGGCCACCGCGTCATACGGGGGCACGAAACCCGAATCCTGGTTTGGCGCCCAAACCGCTTGCAACAATCGCATGTCGGGAAACTCGGTCCACACCAACGCAAGATCCTTGAGAAGCGAAGCGGGCGACGGAGACTGCTGGCGAATCTGCGCCCTGAAAAAAGTGCTGGCGTCCCGAACGGTGTCGGTGGCGCTGGTTTGCCCTTCCATGGCCTTGGAAATGGCTTGATATTCGGCCTGAATCGTACGCACGAATTGGCTACGCTGGTCTATCACCGAAGACATGGTCGCCGTCTGGTAAAGATTGAACGCCGCTCCGGCCGCGCCAATGGCCAGCAAGCCTGCCGTTAATCCATACAATCCAATCTTGGCGCGGCGATATCGTGCAAAGCGCATCGGCTCTTTTTCGGCAAAGTGATTTTCTACTTTGCCTTGGGCATAGAGATGAACCAGCACTTCTTCCGCATGCGATGACGTCGGCGAAGGTTTCAGCTTGATCTTGGCCGCGACTTCGCCAATATCCAGGAATCGATACTTCAACAGCGGCAAGGCGCGAATAGCCTCCGCGACCATTTCATGATCTCGCGCATGCACCAGGATGCACACTTCCAGCGTTTCGCCGCCGGCGAAATTGCGCAAGGTATCCAGGTAGTGCCAGGTACGACTGGTCTCGGCTGCGATCAGCGCGCCGACGGACTGACCTTCGTCGTAGATGATCGGCGTCAGGCGGCTGAATTTGACATGTTTGTTCTGGAAGTACGTTTGACGCAGCCCGAAATCCGGAACAATCGTCACGAGCAGCGTATGTGCAAAAAAGATATTCAGTACGCCTGGCAGGCGAACCGATAGCACCGCCGACGAGGAGACGCCCTCCAGTGGCACCTCCGCATGCTCCAGCGCGGCAAGCCAGGGTTTTACAAGATCGGGGTTGGTGATGGCGTGATACAGCACGCGATCATCCCTTCTCCTTTCGGTCTCCCGTTCCTGGACGATGGCATGGCGAAAGGTGGTGGCGCGGTATAACTGGGCGAGCTTGCGCCCGAGGATGGCGTCCTGATCACCGCCGCGCAAATGCGGTACCGTGTCGAGGCGGAAATCCTCCTCGATCAAATCCGTCACGACATAAGTCGGCACTTCGTGGTGACGGGCAATATATTCGGCAAATGCCACCGAGTCTGCATCGGTTGAATTGAATACTTCACGTTCGACAATGGCGCCACCTTTCCAGATGAGCGCGATCATTTTGTCGTTGGTGAGGTAAAGAAATTGTTTGGCCACGTTTTACGCTTCGCTTCGTATCAGAACTTGATTTTTGCGATGACGTCGTACATCGGATTGAATACGGTCACCAGAATGCCGATCAGAACCCCACCCAGCACCACGGTCAGAATCGGTTGAATCATTTCCTGCAATCGACTCATCTGTTCTTTGACGTCACGATTATAAAAATAACTCACATTCAGCAGCGACGTATCAAGTCCGCCGGTTGATTCCCCAACTCTCAGCATGCGCAGCACGAGCGGCGGGAACAAGCGCGCATTCTGGAACGCCTGGCTGATGCCGGTACCGTCATTGATTTCGCGACCGACACGTTGCAACCCCTCTTCAATGACGCGGTTACCAACAATTTTTTCCGAGATGTGGATGCAATCGAGTACGCCCAATCCAGACTGGTACATCAGCGCGAAGTAAGTCGAGAATCGCGCGAGGATGATTTTCGTCATCAACGGCCCCATGATCGGCAGCTTCAACATCATTCCGTCGATCCAGTATTTCGCATCATCGCTGCTCTTGGCGGTGACAATGGCCGCCACCACGATGACAATCGGCACACCGATGAACAAGAACCAGTATTTCTGCATGACCAGCGATACCGCGATCAGCGCCATGGTGGAGGCGGGCGGATTGGGCGTTAATGCTTTCATTGTCTGGCCTAGTTGCGGAACCAGAAACACCATCAGCAGGAAAACTACGCCAAATATCACCGTGCCCGCAAAAATCGGGTACATCATGGCCTTGCGAACCTGAGCGGTCAGTTCGTCCTGCCACTTCAGGTTCTCGGTGAGCTTGGAGAGTACCTCCGGCAACTGGCCGGACTGCTCACCCGTACGGATCAGCGCCACAAACACCTGATCGAACGCCTGCGGGTGTTCCGCCATGGCATCGGACAGCTTGAGGCCGCCCTCAACGTCTTCCAGGACGCTGGCAACGATTGCCTTGAAGCCGTCGTTTTCGACCGTGTCCCGCAAATCGGTCAAGGCATCGATGATTGGCACGCCCGCACGCATCAATTGATCCATGTGGAAACAGAACGTGATCAGTTCCTTGCGCGACACGCGCCGCGCGCGCATCAGCATGGACTTCTTGATCGACTGAAAAGTGACCAGATCCAGCCCGAGTCTCTTCAGGCGCATTTCCAGATCGACCGGGTTGAGCGCGTCGGCATGCCCCGACAGAACTTGGCCCGTGTCGTCGATCGCGCGGTAGGAGTAGGAAGCCATTTCGTTGTGCTTTCAGGCTACGCCACGCGGTCTGTCAGGTCGACGATCCGGGTAATTTCCTCGAGACTCGTCTGCCCCGCCAGCACCCGTGATACCGCATCTTCGGCCAGCGTGCGAAAGCCGGTCCGGCGCGCGGCTTCGCGAATTTCCCGGCCAGTTGCCCGGCGCGCGATGAGTTCATCCATATCGCCATTCATCTTGAATAGCTCCATGATGGCCAAACGCCCGCGATAGCCGGTGTTATCGCATTCCTCACACCCGGCGGCGCGGAATATTTCCCCTTTCCATCCCGGGTCGACACCAAGTATCTTCAGCGTCAGTTCGTCGTCGGGACGGTAAGGCTCACGACAATGCATGCACACACGCCGCATGAGGCGTTGCGCAACGACACCGATAATGTTTCCCGCCATGATGTCCGGCAGCACGCCCAGATCCTGCAGTCGCGGAATGGCGCCAATGGCGGAATTCGTGTGCAGAGTCGAGTACACCTGATGGCCAGTCATGGCGGCGCGAAATGCCATTTCGGCGGTTTCCTGATCGCGAATCTCACCGACCAGAATTACGTCCGGATCCTGGCGCATCATCGAACGGATGCCGCTCGCAAAATCGAGCTTGGCCACATTTACCGACGTCTGGCGAATCAAGGTCATCGGATATTCGACCGGATCCTCCAGCGTCATGATATTCACGCCTTCGGTGTTGACGTGGTTCAGAATCGAATAGAGCGTGGTGGTCTTGCCGGAGCCTGTTGGACCGGTCACCAGAATAATGCCTTCAGGCCGCGCCATCATCAGCCGCAGCATCTTCAATTCATCTTCCTGTAATCCCAGATCCTCCAGCGGGACAATGCCCTTTTGCCGATCAAGGATGCGTAGCACGATGTTCTCGCCGTGCGTGGTTGGCTGCGCGGACACGCGAAAATCCACCGGGCGGCCGGACAGGCTCAAGGAAATGCGCCCATCCTGTGGCGCGCGGGTTTCCGCAATGTTCATGCCGCTGATAACTTTCAATCGCACGACCATCGCCGACCAATAATTCTTGTGTAGCGATCGGATCTGTCTCAACACGCCGTCTATGCGGTAGCGGATGCGCAGAAATCCCTGCTCCGGCTCGAAGTGAATGTCGGACGCGCTGCGCTTGACGGCATCATTCAGCAGTGCATCGACCAGTCGGACCACCGGTTGACTGTATTCGTCAAACTCCGTCGCCAAACTCTGGTAATCGATTTCTCCCGTTTCAATCTCATTCAGGATGCCGTCGATGGATAGCTCGAATCCATAGTGCTGTTCAATGCCGATCGAAATATCGGATTCGCGCGCAAGCACCTGTTCGATACGCACATCATCCTTGATGAGCGCGCGAATCTGATCGAGTGCCACGACGTTCGAGGGGTCCGCCACCGCCAGCAAGAGCTTGCGCGCCTGCTGGTCGTAATCGACCGGCAATACCTGGTAGCGGCGCGCGATATCTTTCGGGACCAGCGCCAATGCATTGTGGTCGATGATGGTATTGGACAGGTCAATAGCGACCTGACCGAGGCTCTCCGAAAGCGTGTCGCGAATCGTCGCTTCGGTCACAAAACCCAGGCGAACAAGTATCTTGCCCAACGCGGTTTTTGACTTGCGCTGTTCGGTCAGCGCGATATTCAGCTGGTCGGGCGAGATGACGCCGCGCGCAAGTAGCGTCTGGCCAAGCGGCAGTTGGGTAACGGGGGCGTTCATTTGATCCATTGGTTGCAGACGCGTGACATCGCTAGATGCAAAATCCGTGATTGACACGACAGGTCGATTGTATCAACCCGACTGAGGCCCTGAAGACGCGACTCAATGCCTCGATGATGCACTTTATTCGCTGTACCCATGCCGCCTCGGTTATTACGGGAATCGGTCGTGAGATCCTTGACGCGACGGGACACGGCAGCGGTGTCAAACTGTCCACCTGATTTTGGCTGCGCCGCTTGCGCCTTCAGATAATATTCAAGCGCCAGTTTGGGCTGCTTCAAATGATCGAGGCTGACCGCCAGATTGTAAAGATAGTCGGCATTTTCGGACTCCAACCGGTAGGCTTCAAAGTAGGCTTGCTGTGCTTCCACCCAGCGCCGCTCTACTGCATACAGATTGCCGAGCGTAAAACGTAACGACGCCGCTTCCGGATTCCGGCCCACCAGCGTCTTGAGTTCGACTTCCAGCGAAGGCGACCTTGAATCGCGCACGGCCAACAAACCTGCAAGTGCCGCGCCATTGCGCGGATCGATCACCAATACTTGCCGATAGTGGCGCGCCGCCAACGCCAATTCACCCATGCGCGCAAGAACGGTCGCCATCCCAAGTTGCGCATCCGCGCTTGAAGTATCCGCCTGCACCAGCTTTGCGTACAGTGTCCGTGCCCGCGGATAGTCGGCGTTTTTCAGCGCCTCGTAAGCGTCAGTGATTCCGAAATTGACTGCTGGCGCTTCAACCGACTGCGCGAACTTCAGCTCGACGCGGGCTTCCTTGACACCGGCGCATCCTTCAGCGACTTCACCATAGCTTCACGCTCCGTGAGACGCATCGTCGTGCTTGCCGTCATTCGCGGGGCAAGTTTGGCAGCGAGGTCTGTTCTGCCGCTGGCGGCAGCAATGGCGGCAGCGGCGGCACTACGGACATCGCTGGCAATCCAGGTTTGGACGCACTTTCGTCGGGTTGTCTGGCGCCCGGTTGGCCCGGTTGTCGGCTGCGCCGCAGGCAGTGTCATTGCCGGCCGTGCCGCAGATGTTCATGGCGGCAGGCCGGGACATGCGATTGACTTCATTCAAACGTACCAGCCACCACCGCCCACTGCCAGCAGGGCTATGGCGATCAGCGGTAGCAACCATTTCTTTTTCGAGTCTTTGTCGGCGCTGGCCGAGTGCTTTCCGCAACAAATGCGTTTCGCGCGGTATCACGCGCTTGAGCCGCGTCGACCCGGGTCGCATCTAGCCTGGACTGCATTCCTGGACTAGCCGTTACCGACGGTGCGCGCGCAAACTGATCGTCGGCTTTTTCTGCAGTTTTGTGGTCGGTGAGATTTTCGAGACGAAGTTCGGAGCCACGTTGCGGATCATTCGCGACTGATTTTCTCGCAAGGGCTGTTCGGCCACTTTCTCTGGGCGCGATAACTTCTTTGTAGTCTTCCAGATTAAAATCCGACGGTCCGGCATCAGCTGCGGCAGACGATTCAGGCCTTGATGTGGAGGCCGATTCGGCATCGGCCAACCGCCTTATTGCCGCAAAATCGAGTGGATCGGGCTCGGATTCACTGGACAGTTTGGCGCGTTTGGCCTCCTCGGCACGTTTGAGCGCATCGAGGAGCAGGCTCATGGCGCTTTCCTTGGCTCCCCTTCAGGCACGACTGGATTAGGTTGAAACTGTGGATTCATCACGTCCATTGACGGTGAGGCATCCTTGAAGAACTGGGAGTCGGGCAGGTATTTCTTGTAGTCAGACCAGATCCGCATCCACGCTCGCTTCTCGGATCACCAGTGCACGAATGAATACAACTAATTCGCTCTTCTTGCCGGCGTCATCGCGTTTGCTGACCGCATCACCAAAGAACGGTATCCGAGACAGGATTGGCAATCCTGCGCGGCTCGTCTTAAATTCATCCTGCATCAAGCCGCCAAGTACGGCAGTTTGACCACTAGCCACACGCATCATGGCTTCGAATTCGCGTGTCTCAATTTGCGGTACGAGGTTGGGTACAGATAGGGATAAAGTGGGATTTGGATCTTGCACATATTTCGTGATGCGCGTAACACTTGGACGAACACTGAGATTGATAATGTCATTTTCGCTAATTTGCGGGGTGACAGACATGACGAATCCTTGCGGTACAACTTGAGCTGAGGAATTGACGGTTGGTAGGGTGGTGGGCCTGCCGGTAGTTTGGTCAAGAGTTCCGGGCGTAGACGTCACGTTAAAATAAACAGTGTTTTCGACGACGCGCATCACGGCAGTCTGATTGTTTAGCGTCATGATCTTTGGACTGGAAAGTACGCGCGTATTGCCAAAGGATTGAGCAGCTTAATGGTGCTACTGATATCTCCGCCGGCTGCGGCATTGGGATTACGGTAGGAAATCGAAAATATTGGTGCCTGCGTTGGCACAGGATTAGTATCCAGTGTTCCGGTCAAGTTTTGTTTGATGGTGTAGCCTAAGCCCTGTAACCCCAAGGCAGACCAATCGACCCCGATTGATAGGCATCATTCAGTACGACTTCGACAACGGTTGCCTCGATCAAGACTTGTCGACGTGAAGAGCCGCTTATCTGCTCGATAAATTCGCCAACTTTTTCATGTTGTCGTGAAGTGGCGCGAATTGCCAAGTTACCCGTCTCCGCATTCATGATGACCGATGCGGCTTCGCGAAAAGTCAAGGTTTGCGACGCGCCTTCTTGTGTGCCAACTTGTTCTGCAATGCCCGGCCCGGTAATTGTCGTTTGCCCTGATTGGCTTGTTTGGCCGCCGGCTCGACGTTGCGTTGCAGTTTGGGGACGGTTGCTGGCACTCACGCCTTGTGAGCGCGTTTGGGTAAATGTTTCGGAACTGCCTTCCGGGAGCAACTTGTCCGTGTCGCGCAGCATGTCCTTAATATTTTTTTCGAGGGTTTCCCAGAATTTATTCTTGCTGGTATTTTGAAGTTTCACCATCGAGCTGTTTTGTCCCGCGCCGCCGCCCGTCGCGCCTCCCGCTGCTGCTCCGTGATAGGACCGACGACTTGTGTCTCTACGCCGATGGAACTCGTCGTATCCCGCTGCATGTTGACGTAATCAACTTTATAGATTTTGAGATATGGCGAATCCGGTCGTACCACGATGTTTGGCCCGTCTACCTCCCAACGCATATCCACCTGCTTCGATACCCGCGTCAGGATCTGCTTCAGCGTCTGGTCGATCGCGTTAAGCGTCACGCGCCCTTCAATGCCGGGATGAATATCAATATTCACCTTCGTGTCGCGGCCAATCGCAAACATCAGCTCTGGACCGGCACGTTGTTCACGGTGACGGAATACTTCACTTCGTCGACGCGGGGCCGCGGCGGCACGGGAGCAGTACCTGACGAACCGGGTCGGGCACCGCGTTCACGGTGGCGGCAGCACCATTTTGCTGGATTGCGTCAAGTGGGAGCCGACAGATCAGCCTGAAGATGTCCGTCAGTCCGTGCAACAGGCTGCGTACCACAACCAGCAAGAGCGAACACGCAGATTCCGAGGCTCGCCCGGATACGTGGACTTTCAATCAACCGTGCCGGTTGATGGTGAAACTTCTCGAGTGGCCTCTGCGTCAACATCATGGTTCGCGTTATCTTTCTTGACGGAAGTTGCATTTTGCATCCGCTCGAATTTCTTGCTTCAGGACCAACACGTTCGCGGGTGTTAGTGTGCTCTGCAGATTCTCCAATTACCTTTATAAAAGGATTAGCCAATAAAAGCAATGGGTTGGACGGTGTTCTGCAAAAATAACTTTAGCTGCGAAATTGTCCGTCTAGTGCGCCCCAGCTACTTGCTACCGGCGACTTTGTCGGTGCGCGGCCGAAGATCTTCCCGGATAAGCGCCCACCGATCAGCAACATTAGGGCCTGAATTTAGCCAACTGGCGGAAAGCTTCAACTTTTCGTCAGTTTGCCTCCGCGCGTTTGACAAAACTACCATAAAGCACGCTTACACGAGGTTTCGCTTGTGCCGGCAGGGTAGACCATGATTCGATCAGGATTGAGTTCTTGGCTGGCGGCCGCAGAAAATTCTCGATAGCGGATTTTCTTGAGGATGCGCAGTCATCAATTGAATTGAATGCCGATCCGCCGGCAGCTCTGCCAAACGCAAACATCGGCATCCATACGCGCATCCAGCCAGTCGGACGATGATATTTTGTCCGCTTCCGGTGGGGCGCGATTGCTGGCTGGGGCAAGATTTACAGGGGCAGTGCTTTGCGTCACGTCCGGGCGCGAAGCTCCAGCAAGTACTATCGCGGCAGGGGCATCAGCGGCCTTCGTCTTGGCGTCTGGCGTGGTGGCTGTGGTCGTGTTTGGCGCACTTCCCGGCGCTTCAACAATTGGCGCAACTGCCATATCCGGACCGGTCTGCGCTGCGGGAGTGACATTCGTAATCGTACCTACGACGGCGGCGGACACTGCGGCAGGAGCCTCAGGTGCCCTCGTGGCGATTGGCGTAGTCACCATCGCAGAGGAGAGAGCGGCCGTCCCAGCGCCGCCCGTTGCAGTCATCCGGCCCGCCATGAAACCAATCGCGCTACCCACCAGAAGTGACGCGGCAATGGCAAACCAACGGCTGCGGTCATTCTTTGCACCTGGCAGCACAATCTGGGTGTCGCTGATGGCGGCTCGCACATGATCTGGGGTGATGGTATGCGTATTGGCTGCATAGGCGGCCAGCGGAGTCTTATCCGCATAGATATTGATTCGGCGTAATGAGCCCTTCCGGCGCTTCAGCAATCAGCTTCGGCGCATCTGGCGAAAAAGATCCGGGCCCTTGTACCCGGCAGCCCGTAATCGAAATTCAGGTAATCCTTGATATCCCTCGCGGGCAATGAAATCAAATTGAAGCTGTGGGTAATGCGCTCCTTCGGTTGCCGCATGTTGGGAAGCATCAAATGTTGATCAAGCTCCGGCTGTCGAACAGCACGATCTGCATCAACTTGTCATGACCTCGTCTCGAGATTCGAGAGCAGGCGAATTTCTTCAACGTCTCCAGTGGCATTGCGTGCGCTTCGTCGATCAGCGCCACCACCTGCTTTTGCAGGCATGGGTAGCAATCAAGCGCTCCTGCGGCGCACGAATCCAGCTTCCGATGGTGTTGCCCCCATGGACATCGACGCCGAGATCGTCGGCAATCGTTGCGAGCATTTCATCCGGCGCAAGTGACGGAACTGCCAGGGTAAATGGTCTCAACGGAATCAGGCAACCGTTCCATCAGCACCCGGCACACTTGGTTTTCCCCGCGCCCACACCTCGCGAGTAGCCTTTACCGTACCTTCACCGCTGGTAATGGCGTAGATAAGCGCCTCCAGTGTTTCGCCGCGATTTTGCGCCGGCAAAGAAAAATTCCGTGTGCGGTGTAATCTTGAAGGAGGGCGCTTCGTTGGGCCCGAAGTGCTCCAAGAGTAAATCGTCATGGTTGACGTTCCCGGCTGTTCGATGAGTGGCCAGCAGTTTAGCATCGCCCTGGTTTCCTTCACGTCCGGCGAGTGGTCCCGGCCGCTAGCACATCCAGCCTGCTATAGAGGGTGGACCGCGAAACGCCCAGCAAACGTGCGGCAGAGACATGTTGCCCTTGGCGAGTTCGATGGCGGCATCGATGTAACGCAGTTCGATCGCCGCAAGGGTGACGGCGAGATTGAAGTCCGGCTGGCCTTCGATTTCGCCTTCGATCGCCCGAATCGATACGGCCTCAACCGTTGTTTTGGCGGAGTGCTCAACATCGACCGTACCCGAATTTCGAACTCCGACTGAAGCTCCACAACGCTCACTGTAGCCCCGCGTACTTCGCGGTTAACCGAATATCAATATTCTTCAATTCGCGAACATTGCCCGGAAATCCGTACGCCAGCCATGTCGCACGCCGAATCGTCGAGCGCGAATGGTTTTACCGCCCTGTTTGCCTGCATAAGCGTTACGAAAGTATTCCAAAAGTTTCAATTTGTCTTCGCCGAGATCGCGTAAAGGTAGTACATGCGGCGCAAACACAGACAAACGATGAAAGAGATCGGCACGAAACCGGCCGGACTTAACTCCCGCGCCCAGGTCCGCCGGTTGGTCGCGGCGACTATTCGCGCACGCGACAAACGCGAATGGGTTTCACCGACACGCGGATTGACCGTTTCTCCAGAACACTTAACAGCTTGGGCTCCAGATCCAGCGGCAATTCGCCGACTTGTCGAGAAACAAAGTCCCCTCTCCGGCATCTTCAATACCTGGCCTTGCTACCCGTCGCACCAGTGAACGAACCCTTGACGTACCCGGAACAAAGGTCGGTTCGACCCGAGGTTCGCGGATATGGCCACACAGTTCAACGCGAGGGCAACTTGGTGCGCGAACTAAGGTAATGCAGCGCCGCGGCAACGCGCTCTTTAACTGCCGGGCTCACCCTCAACCAACGCCGGAAACGCGGACGACGTAGAGGTCAATCTGGCTCTCGAGTTTTACGCATCGGGGACTGTCACCAATCAGGCTATGTGCGGCGTCCTCGGCATTGACAGGTACGTCGACTTCGCGAACCTTGAGCGCCGCATGCAATAATTTTTCAATCGCGCCGGTTCGGGCTTCGGCACGAGGTCCGCCGCGCCGAGCACGCCCGCGCGACGGGCTTGGAATCCACGTTCTGCCCGGACAACACCATAATGCGGATATCAGGACGGGCCAGCAGATCATTCACCAGCCTGAATCCCTCTGTCGGCAAATCCGGTATCGGTGGCAGCCCCGGAGTCAATCAAAGGCAATATCGAATTTTCGTTACATCACCAGGCTTCGTCCATTGCATCTGGACGCGATTCACCTTTCGCACGTCAAAGTCGTCCGCAGTACAAATGACAGGCTTTCGCCGATCAAGGGTCACTCGTCAACAATCAGCAGTGCAGGTTTTTCAGCCACTTCAGGAATTATTGTGGGAAGGGGGTGAGGTAAGGGTATATGGACGGATACGGGCGGCTGTATCGACTTTCCGGACATTGGCCAACATGACATCCAGCGAACTCAATACTCAAGTCCGGTGTCGTATACTGCGAGTCTAACGGAAGCATCGGAGCAAAATGAGTAGATATCGGCTTTGTAGATTCTGCCCGCAAAGGTCTATGCAAGTA